>RHAF01000024.1 GCA_010028775.1 Verrucomicrobiota bacterium
TACCGCAAGCAGGAATGGGATAGGGCCAAGGCGGCCTTTGGTGAGTCCCTCAAGGCGAACCCGAATGACAAGTTAAGCAAGATTTACATCGAACGTTGCGACTACTTCCACCAGAACCCACCGGGCGGAAAATGGGACGGGGTGTGGGTGATGAAGGAGAAATAATTCCAAGATCCGTCTCTGGCGAAGGGATGGACGGAAACGGGGAATCCGCTACCTTTCCAAAGCGGGGTCGTTAGCTCAATGGTAGAGCTGCTCCCTTTTAAGGAGTAGGTTGTAGGTTCGAGTCCTACACGACCCATCTTCCAGATGAATTTTCAAATCGAGTCCCCGTACGCGCCTGCCGGGGACCAACCCGCGGCGATCGACGCACTGGTTCGGCGTTTGAAGGCGGGGGAAAAACATAACGTGCTGCTTGGGGTCACCGGTTCTGGCAAGACGTTCACAATCGCCAACGTCATCCAGCAGATGGGCCTGCCCACCCTGGTGATGAGCCACAACAAGACTCTTGCGGCCCAACTCTACAGCGAGCTGAAGTCCTTTTTTCCCCATAACGCCGTCGAGTACTTCGTGAGCTATTTTGACTATTACCAACCCGAGGCTTACATCCCCCGAACCGACACCTACATCGAAAAGGATTCCTCGATCAACGAAGAGATTGAACGGTTGCGGTTGTCGGCCACCACCAGTCTGCTGACCCGCAGGGATGTCATCGTGGTAGCGAGTGTCTCCTGCATCTATGGGTTGGGATCGCCGGATGACTACGAGCGGATGATCCTGGCATTGGAACCGGGCATGAAGATTTCCCGCGAGGACCTTTTGGCCCGCCTGGTGGAGATTCAATACGAGCGCAACGATCTGGCTCCGGAACGGGGACAGTTTCGGGTTCGCGGCGACGCCATCGAGATTCTGCTGGCCCATGAGGACGCGGGGGTACGTGTCGAATTACTGGGAAACGAGATCGAAAGAATGACCCGTTTTGAGCCCCTGTCCGGGGATGAGCAAGGCCGCCCAACCCGGGAAATCCTGACCCCGGCAAGGCACTATGTGACACCCGGGGAGAAAATGAAAAAGGCGGTGACCGCCATCCGCAGCGAACTATCCGAGCGTGTCGCTGAATTCGAGTTGTCGGGAAAACTTCTGGAGGCGCAACGCCTGAAAATGAGGACGGAGTACGATCTGGATCTAATGGAGGAAATGGGCACGTGCAGCGGCATCGAGAACTATAGCCGCCATCTGACGGGCCGGAAACCCGGGGAAAGGCCCAACACTCTTTTGGACTTCTTCCGCGGGGATTTTCTCATGGTGATGGACGAGAGCCATGCCACGGTGCCGCAGGTGGGCGGAATGTATGCCGGGGATCGGAGCAGAAAGACGGTCCTGGTCGAACACGGATTTCGGTTACCGTCGGCACTGGACAACCGACCGCTGAAGTTCGAGGAGTTTGAGTGCAGCCTGCCCCGGGTGATATACGTTTCCGCCACACCCGCCACATTCGAACTGCTCAAGGCCAAAGGACAGGTGGTCGAGCAGGTGGTCCGACCCACCGGGCTTCTGGATCCTCCGGTGAAAGTGCTTCCGCTCAAGGGGCAGGTGGACCAGACCATCGCCCTATGTCGGGACAGGGTGTCCCGTCAGGAGCGGGTCTTGGTGACCACCCTGACGCGTAGGACTGCGGAGGATCTTGCGGAGTATCTTAAGGAGGCCGGTCTCAAGGCGCGCTACCTGCACGCCGAGGTTGATGCGATCGAGCGGGTTGAAATCCTGCGGGAATTAAGGTCCGGGGAAATCGATATCCTCGTGGGAATTAACCTCCTGCGGGAGGGATTGGACCTACCTGAGGTGTCCCTGGTCTGCATCCTGGATGCGGACAAGGAGGGCTACCTACGCTCGGAGACCTCCCTGATCCAGACCGCTGGAAGGGCGGCGCGGCATATCAACGGGGAGGTGGTTCTCTTCGCCGACAAGATGACCAAATCCATCCAGGCACTGATCCGGGAGACGGAGAGAAGAAGAGCCAAACAGCAGGAGTACAACCGGCAGCACAACCTCGAGCCAAAATCGGTGGTTCGGGGGGTGCAGGAAAGCCTGCAGACCATCGTGCGATCGGCGAGAGGCATTCTCGACAAGGTAGGGGGAGGACAAGCCACGGCGGATGCTCGTGAGGTGCTGAAACAACTCGAGGAGGAAATGTGGGAAGCTGCGGAGAAGCTGGAGTACGAGCGTGCAGCGCTGTTGCGGGACCAGATCGAGGAGTGGAAAAAGAGCAACGGCTTGGAAAGCCCGATACCCACCGCCCCGAACGAAACCGTGACCTACCGAAAAAAAACAGCCAGAAAAAAATAAAAAATCAACGGAGGGTGCAAACGGAGTAGGTGGGGATGGGAGCCAGGCTTTTCGATCCATTGGAGGCGGCGATTTCGAGAAGTGTGACGATTTCCACCAATTCCCCCTTGCTCTGCCGGAGTAGAGCTGCTCCCGAGGCAAGTTGGGAGCCACGATCGAGCACGTCGGCCACCATGAGAATCCGACAACCGGCCGGGATCGAGGCCAAATCGAGGATCGGCCCTCGTCCCGAAGGCTGAAGCACGCCCAACCCGCACCCGGTGAAGTAGGCTAGGGGGGAGGCAAGAGGGATGGCGGAAGAGTCGTAAGCGACGACCAATTCAATTCGTCGCCGCTGATAGCGTTCATTCAGGTCGGCGCAGGCAAAACGGAAGAATTGACCATCCCGGTAAATCCCATCGGTGACGTACTGGGGTTCGCCGGCCCGCCGGGCGCTTTCAATCGTGCGGACGGCGCCCAGAAGGCGGTCCCTGGCACTGCGCAGGGCTGGGGTTTTCATGACTCCTCCTCCGTGACAGGCAACTGTCCCCCCTTGGGGCGGGCATCGAGTGCGGAGCGGAGTTTTTTTAGGGCGACGTTCTGGATCTGGCGGATCCGTTCCCGGGTCACCTTGAACTTTCTGCCGATCTGCTCAAGGGTCGGCGGCGTTTCGTCGGAGAGGGGAAAGCGGAGGGAAAGGATGGCCCGCTCCCTGGCATCGAGAACGTGCAGGACACCGCGGAGTTCCTTGATGAGGTTTCGGCTTTCCAGCTCCCGTCCCGGCATGACGGCAGTCTCATCGGCGATCAGGTCCCCGAGCTCGGCATCGGCTTCGTCGCCAACGATCGCGTTGAGGGAGGCGGGCCGCATGGAGATTCGGCGGAGCTGGGCCACCCGCTGGGGAGTGATGCCGATTTCCTTGGCCAGCTCTTCGTCGGTTGGCTCGCGTCCGAGCTCATCGGAGAGTTGCATGGCGATCCTTCGCATCTTGGCCAGCTTGTCGACCAAATGGACGGGAAGGCGGATGGTTTTGGACTGGTTGGCCAAGGCGCGGCGCACGGCCTGTTTGATCCACCACGCCCCGTAAGTGCTGAATTTTGTGCCGCGACCGGGGTCGAAACGTTCCACCCCTTTCATCAACCCGATGTTACCTTCGCTGATTAGATCGAGCAGGGGGAGGCCAAGCCCGGCATAGTCATTGGCAATCTTGACCACCAGGCGAAGGTTGGCCCGGATCATCTGCTCGCGGGCGGCACGATCCCCCTTTCTGATTCTTTTCCCAAGTCGGACCTCATCGGCGCGGGTCAAAAGAGGAATCTCCCCGATCTCTTTCAGGTAGGCCCCCAGTGCCCCTTCGCGGTCATCGCGCATCCTCCAAGAATGCGGGCAAAAAGGTGCCAGGGAAAGGCGAACCGAACTGCCGGGGAACGGCTATTTATCGAGAGCGGCCTGGGCGGCGGCAAGGCGTGCGACCGGAAGACGGAAGGGTGAGCAGGATACGTAGGCCAGACCCAGACGGTGGCAGAACTTGACGGAATCCGGGTCGCCGCCGTGCTCCCCGCAGATGCCAAGTTTGATATCCTTGCGGGTCGTTCGTCCTAATTTGACGGCCAACTCCATCAGCTTGCCAACTCCTGTCTGGTCGAGGACGGCGAACGGATTCTGGCGGACGATTTCCTCCTCCTGATAGCGGGGGAGAAACGATCCGGCGTCATCGCGGCTCATTCCCAGGGAGGTCTGCGTCAGGTCATTGGTGCCGAAGCTGAAGAACTGGGCTGATTTGGCGATCTCATCAGCCACCATGCAGGCGCGGGGCACCTCGATCATGGTGCCAACGAGGTAGGAGAGCTTCACGTTCCGCTCCTTCTGGACACGGGCGGCCACCTGGTGAACGAGCGCCAGCTGCAGCTCGAGTTCCTTGGGGAATCCTACCAGCGGGATCATGATTTCGGGGCGAACCTTGACCCCGGAGGACTGTACCTCGGCAGCGGCCTCAAAAATGGCCCTGGCCTGCATTTCGGAAATCTCGGGATAGACGATGCCCAGACGACAACCGCGGTGCCCGAGCATCGGATTGAATTCATGGAGTTCCTTAACCCTGCGGGAGACGCGATCCACCGAGATGCCGAGTTTGTCCGCCAGATCCCTCTGGGCCGCCTCGTCGTGGGGAAGGAATTCGTGGAGGGGAGGATCGAGGAGACGGATGGTCGCGGGCCGGCCTCCCAAAGCGCGGAAAATTCCCGCAAAATCGGATCGTTGTTCGGGCAGAAGCTTGGCCAGGGCCTTGCCGCGTTCCTCGGCATTCTCGGCCAGGATCATCTGGCGGACGTGGTCGATTCGGGTCCCCTCGAAGAACATGTGCTCGGTGCGGCAGAGGCCGACGCCCTGGGCACCGAAAGCCACCGCATGCTCTACCTGGTCCGGTTGGTCGGCATTGGCCCGAACTTCCAGCTTTCGGCGTTGGTCGGCCCACTGCATCAGCTGGGCGAAGAGGCGATAGGTCGGGCTTTCAGAGGCCTGAAGGTCCTTGTCGATGAGCACGCGGGCAATGTCGGAGGGTGAGGTTTTGACCTCGCCGGAAAAAATTTCCCCGGTGGTGCCGTCGATCGAAAGGAAATCGCCCTTGCGATAGTTCTTTCCGCGGACGTGAAGGGTCCCGGTGGAATAGTCAATCTGGAGGTCCGAGGCGCCGCATACGCAGACTTTGCCCATCTGACGTGCGACCAGGGCCGCGTGGGAGGACACCCCCCCGCGGGCGGTGAGAATGCCTTCGGCGGCTAGCATTCCACGGATATCCTCGGGACTCGTCTCGACGCGAACGAGCAACACCTTGGCCCCCTTGTGGGCAGCGGCCTCGGCCTCGTTGGCCTGAAAGTAGATCTGTCCGCAAGCGGCACCCGGACCGGCGGGAAGGCCGCGGGCAATGACCTCGGCCGACTTGCGGGCGCGGGAGTCAAACACCGGAGCCAGGAGCTGGCTGAGGGAGTCTGCGGGGATGCGGCGGACAGCGTCGTCGGGCTTGATGAGCTTTTCCTTGACCATGTCGACGGCGATGCGGACGGCGGCCACCCCGGTGCGTTTGCCGTTCCGGGTCTGGAGCATGAA
This sequence comes from Verrucomicrobiota bacterium, assembly GCA_010028775.1. Taxonomy (GTDB): domain Bacteria; phylum Verrucomicrobiota; class Verrucomicrobiia; order Methylacidiphilales; family Verrucolacustridaceae; genus Verrucolacustris. The sequence continues at coordinate 5,431 of RHAF01000024.1, forward strand.
GAGGCGGCCCTCCTCCACGGTGAACTCGAAATCCTGCATGTCGTGGAAATGACCCTCCAGCGTGTGGCGGACGTCCTGCAACTGGCGGTACACCTCGGGCATTTCGACCTGCAGCTTGATGACGGGTTCGGGCGTGCGGACACCGGCCACCACGTCCTCGCCCTGGGCATTGAGGAGAAACTCCCCGTAGAGAACCTTTTCACCGGTGGCAGGGTCCCGGGTAAAGGAAACCCCCGAGCCGCTGTCGTTGCCGGTATTGCCGAAAACCATGGCTTGGACGTTGACCGCAGTGCCCCACTCATGCGGGATGTTGTATTTGCGACGGTAAATAATGGCCCGCTCGTTGTTCCAGGAACCGAAGACGGCGCCGACGGCTCCCCGAAGCTGTTCTCGCGGATCCTCGGGAAATTCCTTGCCGGTCCGTTCCAGGATTAGTTTGCGGAAGCGGTCGGTCAGGGTGCGGAGGGCCGAGGCGTCCAGCTTGGTGTCGGAGACGTGGGGATCCTTGGGAAAAAGCTCCTTTTTCAGTTCCTCAATGACGACTTCAAAAGGCTCGTGATCCTCGCCGGCGCGCTTTTGTACCCCCATGACGACGTCTCCGTACATCTGGAGAAAGCGGCGGTAGCAGTCGTAGGCGAAACGCTCGTTTTTGCTCCGCTCAGCCAGTCCGCGGACGGTGCGGTCGTTGAGGCCAAGGTTGAGGATGGTGTCCATCATCCCCGGCATGGAGTCGCGGGCCCCGGAGCGGACAGCCACCAGGAGTGGGTTGGAGGAATCGCCGAACTTTTTGCCCATGGCGTGTTCCAGCTTGGCAATTGCCTCGTCGATCTGCCGTTCGAGCGCAGGCGGGTAGGTGCGGTTGTGGTCGTAGAAGTAGGTGCAGACCTCGGTGGTGATGGTGAATCCGGGGGGAACCGGCAGGCGGATGCGGGTCATTTCGGCCAAATTGGCCCCTTTGCCACCCAGAAGGGACTTCATCTTCCCGTTGCCATCGGCCTTGCCGTTGCCGAAGGAGTAAACGTATTTGACGGACTTGCGGGCGGGAGATTTTCCGGATTTCTTGGCCTTGGACTTGGTTTTGGTGGGCATGGTTAAAAAGTGAAGCGTATGTGAATGCCAGCGAGGGGCCTTTTTTGCAAGCCCGATCAGGCGGCTTTGGGAGGAAGTTCCGCGGCCTTGGGGCGGCTTTTCCAGGCGGATTCCTGAAAAGAGAGCACCTGGTGAATGCCTTTTTCGGCCAAGGACAAAAGTTCGTGGAACTGTTCGCGGGTGAAGTCATGTTCTTCGCCACCGGCCTGAACCTCGACGATTTTGCCCGCACCGGTCATGACCACGTTCATGTCGACCTGGGCATCCCGGTCCTCCGGGTAATTGAGGTCAAGGATCGCCTGGTCGTCCAAAAGGCCGACGCTGATCGCGGCCACCGGGGTACGGAGGGGGTCGGTGCCCAACCGTCCCGCAACCTGAAGGCGTTCGACAGCCCTGCGTAAGGCGAGGCAGGCCCCGGTGATGGCGGTGGTCCGGGTGCCTCCGTCGGCGGCCAGCACATCGCAGTCGATCCAGAAACTGCGGGGACCAAGGGCTGTCAGGTCGGTGACGGCCCGCAGACTCCGTCCGAGAAGCCGCTGGATCTCGGTGGATCTCCCGTCGACCTTGCCCCGGCTGGAGTCGCGCGGTTTGCGGTCCGGGGTGGAAGCGGGGAGCATGGAATATTCGGCGGTCAACCAACCGCCCGGCACGTTTTGCTCCTTCATCCAGCGGGGCACGGTCTCATCCACGCTGGCGGCGCAAATGACTTCCGTTTTTCCGCACCGCAGAAGGACGGAGCCCACAGCGTGGGGGGCGATATCCCAAATGCAGGATAAGGGACGCAGTTCGGAGGGGGATCGACCGTCAACGCGGGTGTTCATGAGATGCTACTCTCGGCGGCGCGAAGGGTATTGGAAAGCAGAAGAGCGATGGTCATCGGGCCAACCCCGCCTGGGTTCGGGGTGATGGCCCCGGCGACCATGCGGACGGATTCGGAATCCACATCCCCAACCAGACGATAGCCGCGGGAATCCGAGGAATCAGAGATCCGGTTCACTCCCACATCAATGACCGTGGCTCCGGGGCGAATATGTTCCGGCTTCAAAAAATGGGGCCGCCCCATTGCACCGACAAGGATGTCGGCCTGCCGGGTGATGGCCGGGAGGTCGCGGGTGCTGGAGTGGGCGAGGGTCACGGTGCAGTCGGCGCCCGGGGATTTGCGGGCGAGGAGCACGGAGAGGGGGCGTCCGACAATCTGGCCGCGACCCACCACCACGGCGTGTTTTCCGGCAGTGGGTATCTGACCCAACCGAAGGATCTCAAGAATGCCAGCGGGGGTGCAGGGCAGGAATCCCGACGGGTCATCGAGGAGGAGTTTCCCGAAGTTCACCGGATGGAATCCATCCACATCCTTGTCGGGGGAAACACGGGCGTAGACAAGATTGTTGGGGAGACTTTTGGGCAGAGGGGATTGGATGAGGATGCCGTGAACTTTGGGGTCGGCGTTGAGGGCATCGATTTCGCGCAGAAGTGAGGGCAGGGAGGTGTTTTCCGGAAAAACGAGGGTCCGGCTGGAGATTCCGACCTCGGCGGCGCGTTTTTCCTTACGGGACACATAGGCTCTGGAGGCGGGATCCTCTCCAACCCGGATAAAGACAAGGCTGGGGGTAAGGCCCAGTTTGTGAAGGGCCTGGACCCGTCGGGTTGTCTGCTGGTGGATTTGGGAGGCAAATGCTTCCCCATCGAGAATTCGGGCGGACATGGGAACATATTGCCGTGAAGGCCACCCCGGTGAAAGTGGGAAGAAATCGGATATAGTTTGGGTTAAACCTAAAAAAGGGGGATGGGTTGGCCGGGAGGAGGTTGGACGATTTCCATGCCGGGCCTTTCCCGGGCAAGGGTCGAGGCAAACCAGGATTGGGCCTCAGGGTCACCGTGGACCAGGAGAACCTTGGAGGGCTGGGCGGATTGGCAAACCCAGCGGACCAGTTCCTCTCGGGTGGCATGGGCGGTAAGATCGAAGTAACGGACCTCGCACTTGACCGGAAGGGGTCCGGAGGAATCCCCCCAATCCAATTGCCCCCCCTGGCCGGTGGCGCGGAGCTGACCGGCCGGGGAGGAGGGCTCGGTGTAACCGACAAAAAAGATGGAGTCGTGTTCGCGGGGAAAAAAGAGACGGGCGATCGAATGGCTGGTGGTATGGGGGGTCATCATGCCGGAACTGACGAGGTAAATGTGGCCGGCGCGCGGGCGTAGGGTGGGAATCCGGCGGGGATCGAAGGTTTCAGGCTGGACCTCGGCGATCAGCCGGAGTCCGGCCTGCTGACGCGGCGCCAAAGAGCGTTGCCGGTCATAGACCTCGGTCAGAACCCGCCCCAAACCCCCGATGTAAATCGGGGCGGGTGGAATTTTTCCGTCCAAGCGCGCCTGATGCAGCAGGGCAAGCATCTCCTGGGTCTTGCCGAGGGCGAAGACCGGCATGAGGACCGCCCCTCCACGGGCGAAGGTGGCGCGGATAGCGGAGAGAAGTTCTTCCTCGAAAAAGGCGCGGTCCTGTTGGGGAGGGTTGGCTTGGGCGCCGCGGGTGGTTTCCATGATGACCGTGTCGAGGGGGCCGGCGGGCGGTTGGGCGGAGAGCATCAGGGTTTGCCGCTGGAGGTTGAGGTCGCCGGTGTAGAGAGCGCGTTTCCCCTGGTGACGGATCTCGGTCAGGACGGATCCCAGAACGTGGCCGGCGTCGTGAAAAACAAACTCCAGATCCCCGCCGTTGGGCCGCAGGGGTCTTTGCAGCGGCATGTGTTCCCATGTGACGACGCAATCATCGACGCCCCGGTGGGTGTAGAGCGGATAATCGGCGTTGCCCTTTTCGCGGCGTTCGCGGGTCATGACGTTGACGGAATTATGAAGGAGGGGTTCAGCGAGCGCGGAGGTGGCGGAGGTCAACCATACTTTGGCCTTGGGGTGGGCGGCGGTGACCAGCGGCAGGGAGCCAATGTGGTCGTGGTGGGCGTGGGAGACGAGGATGGTTTCCAGTCTTTTTGGGATGCGGTCGAGGAGCGGGGTGGCCGCCCAACCGTCCAAACGGGGATGCATGCCGGAATCAAGAAGGACGGAGGAACCATCTGCCTCCAGGAGGTAGCTGTTGGCTCCGATTTCCGGGGCCCTGGTCAGATTGGTGAAGGTGAGCATGAACGGCAGGCCGGAATCACGGCCGCCGGATCACAGTGCGCCCCTGAGCTGGTAGATGACTTCCTGGGGAAGTTCGTTGCCGGGCTGGGAGGCGGCGCCGCTCAGCCAATCGCGGATGATTTGCCCGCGACGCTGATTGAGGAGCTGGGAGGAGATTTTGGGCAGGGTGGTCCCGACCGTTGAGGCGGGGGCGGGTTCCCGTTTGGCCAGAAAGACGGAGAGGCCTCCGTTTGCGGTGCGCGTGAATCCACCCACCCGGTTGGGCTCCAGCTGGGTGACCGCGGGGCGGATGCGGTCGGCATCCGGGAAGGTCAAAGGTTTTTCATCCGCCGGGGCGAAAACGGGCAATTTTTCCGGCGAAAGAGAGTAGGCCTTGGTGATTTCTTCCCATTTTTGCCCGGCTGCCAGAGCCGCGTTGGCGCGGTCGGCGAAATTCTTGGCCTGCTGGGCGACCATCTGGAGTCGGGCCTGTTCCTGCCAACGAGACCGAACCTCCGGGGTAATTTCTGCCAGGGCTCGGCTTCGTCCCGGCTGTTCCTCTCGAAGGTGGAGAACGAGATATCCGTTTTTGGAGGGGAGAAAATCGCTCACCGGATCGGCGGAGGTCAGGGAGAAGGCCGCCATCACCAGACGGGGGTCGTTTTCCCCGGGGAAAGGGTTGTCCTTGGGGGTGAAGGGGCCCAGGGTTCGCATGGAGAGTTTGGCCTGAGCCGCGGCGGAAGAGAAATCAGGGCGGGATTTCCCCTCCGGCAGGTTGAAGAATTGGGAGGTGAAGGCAAAGGCGGCTTCACCCGCCTGTTTTTTGGCTTCCTCGGTGGAACCGGTGGCGGTGATTTCCACCACGTCAACCGTTCGCCGGGGGGCAACAGCAAATTCCGCCTCGTTGGCCTTGAAAAAGGACTCCAGATCCATCTGGGTGGGCTCGGGTGAATTCAGTTTGGAGGCATCCCAGCGGATGACCTGGGCCTCCACCGGACCGAAGAGCTTTTGCAACCGGGTTTCCGCCTCTTTGGGAAGAAGTATGGCGGTGGAGGAGAGGGCGTTGAGCAGTTGGCGGATCCGGACCTGGTCGGCCACCGCCTGGTTGAAGCGTTCCCCGGTGAATCCCTGCGGGGAGAGGAAGTTGGCGGAGAATCTCTGGAAAAGCTCCGGGTCGTACTGGTTGTCCTTGCGGAAAAAGGGGTTTTCCTTGATCGCCTCGACGAGTTGATCGGGTTGGGTGTCCAACCGGGCGGAGTTGGCCGCCTGAAGTTGAAGCAGGCGAAGCCAGGTCTGGAGGTTGATGAAAGTCCCTTGTTCGGCGGAGGGAATACGACCGGTTTGAAGCGTCATATCCAGAATGGTCAGTCGCTGTGCGGCGATAAAATCATTCAAGGTCAGCTTTCTTCCCGAGATCTGGCCCACCTTGGCGGAGGCGGGATCGCCGCCATGGGGCGTCCAGTTTCCAAAGAAGATGAAAGAAATGCCGACGATCCCGAGAAGGATAAGAAGAAGGCTTTTCAGCTTGTCGTGAAGAAATGTGATCATGGAGTTTTTTGGCTTGTGGTGGGGGTGGGAGGGAAGAGCAAAATCAGAGCATGTTGAAAGTCATGGCTTTGGTGTGGCTTTGCATCACGGTGGCGGGAACCGGGCTGTTTGGGCAAGACCAAATTCGGTTGAAAAGCGGTGAGGTATTGGATGGCACAGTGGTGAAGTACGATGAAGGATCTGCCACGCTCACCTTCAAGTTTGACAAGGGCACTTTGGGGTATGGCCAAGCGGACCTGGTCGAGGTCAGAATGAAGGAGAGGCCCGGGGTGGAGGAGGGAAGAAAGGCCCTGGCGGATGGCAGGATGGAGGACGTCATCTTGGCGTGGAAGGGACCGGTGAACGAATTCGTCGGTATCAACAATCCTTGGGTTTTGGAGTGTGCCGCTGGTTTGGGGCAGGCTTATCTCGCGCAGGGCAAAGTGGCCGACGCAGAAACTCTGTACGGCAGGATGAAGAAGTCTTACTCCAGCGGTCCGCCTGCCCTTCGGGCGGAGGTCGGATTGGCCGAGGCCACGGCGGGACGTGATTTGGACGGCTTGTTGCAGAAATTGAAGGGATTGGAGGGACAGTTGAAGGAAGGGGTTCGCCCCCTGCGCGAGGACCGTGAAGCCTTGGCTGAGTATTATTTTGCCAGGGGTGAGGCCTACGAAAAAAAGGGAGACCCCAAAAAAGCGCTTGAGGATTTTTTAAGAGTCAGTGTCCTCTATCCTGAACCTCCCTCCTTGGGGAAACGGGCGGAAAAGAAAGTTGAGGCGTTGCGACAGGCGAATAAAGACCTCGTCACCGACTGATTTTTGACTTTAACCTCTACTCCATGAAGACAAGCCAGCTTTCCAAATATTTCCTCCTTTTCCTCTCCTGCATGCTTATGGTTCCGGCCCTGCTGGCTGCCGAGGGGGAAGCAGCGGCAAAAAAGAAGACGGTTATGGACATCATCCACGAGGGCGGAGCTGTCATGTATATCCTGATTATTGCCTCCGTGATGATCATGGCCTTTACGATTGAGGCGATTATCAAGATCCGGCAGGCCCGGTTGGCGCCTCCGGCGGTTTTGGCGCAACTCAAGGATGCCATTGTCTCGGGCAACTATCCCACTGCCTATCAGGCGTGTGTTGCCAACCCCTGCTACCTCTCTCGGATCGTCCAAGCCGGGTTGGAGCGTTTAGGGCGGGGTCGGGAGGCTGCTGAAAAAGTCATGGGTGAAGTCACGGCCAAGGAACTCAACGGAATCAAGTCCAACATCCAGTATCTTTCGGTCATCGGCGTGGTCAGTCCCATGGTCGGACTGACGGGAACTGTCTTGGGAATGATCAAGGCCTTCGAGACCTTGGGCTCCTCCGGGGCGGCCGATCCCAGCAAGCTGGCGGGAAATATCTCCGAGGTGCTGGTTGCCACAGGAACCGGACTGTTTGTCGCCATCCCGGCCTTCGTGCTGTACTACGTGTTTCGCAACCGGATCCAGACGGTCTCGGTGGCGGTGGACAGCGAAATCAATCTCTTGTTTGAGGACATTCCCTTTGAGCAATTGACCGGATACCGGCTGGCCGATTATTTGGGGAATTCCGGAGCCACCCCCGGCGCTCCCTCGGCCTAAACCCCCACGGCACCATGGGGGCTCATGGGAAAAAGTTCAGCGTGCATGCCTCCGCCGGGGAGGAGGAGCCGGAGTTTCAGGTGGCACCCATGGTCGACGTGCTTTTGGTATTGCTGATGTTTTTCACCGCCACCACCACCACGGAAATCAAAAGCCAGATCGCCGATCTCACCTTGCCGGATGCCCAAGAGGCCAAAGACAGGGAAAAGGGGCAGGGGCAATTCACCATCAACATCAACAAAATGGGCGGACTGGAGGCGCAGGGCCGGACCGGACTGGATGAAAACAATCTGGCGCTATTGATCAAGACGGACTACACGAACGTAAAAAAACTTGATCCCAACGCCAGCTACCGTGTTCTTGTCCGTGCAGACAAGGATTTGGGTTGGGACAAAACCAAGGTGGTTCTCAAGGCGGCGGCATCCGCCGGGGTGGCCAACGTGGTTTTCGCCACCACCAAGGGTGGGAAAGGTTAGACGATGGCCGGCGGTGGTGGAGGAGGAGAGGGGGAATTCGGCCTGCAGATCGCGCCGATGCTCGACGTGATGTTCGTTCTGCTGATGTTCTTCATGGTGATGGCCGGCAAACAGGTCAAGGAGGCCGAGTTGGGGGTGAACGTTCCCGGAGCCTCTCAGGCTTCAAGCACGGCCAAGACTCCTGTGACGATCCGGGTGGGGCCGGACGGAGTGGTGACCTTCAATGACAGCCCGGTGGACAACCGGGATGATCCTGAAATGCCTAAGCTCAAGGCGAGGCTCAAGGCCCTGATCGATGCCTTCTCTGAACAGTCGGTCATCATCCGGCCAAACGACAAGGCCCCCTACCAGAGGGTGATCGATGTGCTCAACGCCTGTGGAGCCGCCCGGGTCAAAAATCTGACGTTCGGTCAGTAGAACGGGCCCCCAAAGGGGGATCGGGGAATCCGGATTTTTGCGAAAGAGGTGTTTGGGCTTTTAGTCGTGAGTCGTGGAGGGAAATTGGAAATCAACGAATTCCTTCCCACCCTCAGGAACACCTAAATCTATCCAAGACTACGCACGACCCATGTACTTCCGCTCGCGGGTGTCGACCTTGATCATTTCCCCCTCCTTGATGAAGAGGGGAACCTGCAGCTGAAGGCCTGTCTCGAGCTTGGCCGTTTTCTGGACATTGTTGGCCGAATCCCCGCGCACGCCCTCCGGAGATTCCACCACCTTGAGAGTGACGCTGGCCGGGGGCTCGACCGAGACGGCCTTGCCCTCAATGAAAAGAATCTCGCAAACCATGTTTTCCGAAAGGAAATCCTTCACATCCTCCACCAACTCAGGGGTGAGGGTCATGTTTTCATAGTTTTCCGGATTCATGAAGGTGTACCCGGTGTTGTCGCTGTAGCTGAATTCCCACTTCTCACGGGAGACATTGACCGAATCCAACCGCTCATCGGAAGCCAACCGATGATCGGAGGAAAGCCCCGAGCGCAGGGAGCGGAAGGTCGCCTGGACGAAGGCCCGTTTGTTGCCGGGGGTCCGATGCACCGTCCCTAACACGATAAAGATGTCCCCGTCTTTCTTGACGGCCATGCCCCGTTTCAAATCATTCGCGATCACTGCCATGGGATGTTCCCTTTCTTGGTTTCCGCTTAAAGCAATCTGAAGCGGGTCAGATCCTGAGAATCCACCAGCCCGACGGGGCGATGCGCCGCATCCACGACCACCAAGTCCTCGATGCGATGAGTCTCGAAGATATGCAAAGCTTTGGCCGCAAGGCTGTCAACGGGGATCGTTACCGGTTTTTTGGTCATGACCGCCTTCAAGGGACGAAGACCGATCGAGGAATCCTTCTGGAAACCGCGCGCAAAGTCGCCATGAGTGTAAATTCCCGCCACCTTGCCCCTGGCATCCAGCACGATGGCGGCACCACACCGCTTGGCGGTGATCTCGGACAGAGCCTTGGCAACCGTGGTTTGCAGGCCGACCAGGGGAACAGAGCCACGGGGACGCATGATTTCGCGGACCTTCAACAAGAGATCCCGCCCAATCGCACCTGCCGGGTGGAGACGGGCGAAGTCCTCCCGGCGAAACCCGCGGCTTTCCAGTAAAACCATGGCCAAGGCATCGCCCATGGCCAGCATGGCGGTGGTGCTGGAGGTGGGAGCCAGGTTCAGAGGGCAGGCCTCCTGTTCGACGGAAACATCCAGGGCCACGTCGGCTTGGCGGGCAAGATGGGAACGTGGATTCCCGGTCATCACGACGATCGGGGTGCCTAAACGCTTGAGGAGCGGCACCACGCGTAGCAGTTCATCCGTGCTTCCGCTGTAACTGAGAACGAGAATCAGGTCTTTTTTATTCACCACGCCGAGATCGCCATGGGCCGCATCCACCGCGTCAAGGATGACGGAGGTGGTTCCGGTGCTGGCGAAGGTGGCGGCGATCTTGTGGCCGATGTGCCCGGACTTTCCGATTCCGGTTACGATGATTTTGCCGCCGTCCTCGAGACGTTCCTGCATCAGGGCCACAGCCTTGAGAAAAGAGGGGCCCAAACGACGGCGCACACGGCGCAAGGCGGCGATTTCGATGTCGAGCACGCGCCTGGCTTTTTGCAGTTGAGGACCCTTGGCCATAAACGAGATAGAATAACGGCCCAGGCTTTCCGGAGCAATCCGGATGAAGGCTTGAGTGTGGTGCCGGCTGAATGCACGGTAGGGGCATGCGCCGCTGGCCCGAACTCTTCCTGGCACTCAAGTTCCTCCGCCCGAGGAGAAGTTTTGTATCCATCATCACCATCCTGAGTTGGCTGGGGGTGGTGGCGGGGGTGTTGGTGCTGATTGTCGTCCAGTCTGTCATGAGGGGGTTCGAGGATGAGCTGACTCGCAAGGTGATCGGCTTTCAGTCTCACCTGACCGTCGCGGGGAACGCGCCGCTGCGGGATCCTGGCGTGCTTTTGGAGCAGATCCGCCAAGAGCCCGAGGTTGAGGGGGCGACCCCATCCGTCCTTGGCCCTGTTTTGGCTGAGACACGCAATCGCATCTCCACTCCACGGATCAAGGGTTGGGATGCTGAATCCGCACCCGCGGTCATTCCTCTTCTGGGATGTTTGGTGGAAGGGACTTGGGCTCCGGGCCCGGACAGTCTGGTGGTGGGGTCGGAGTGGGCGAAGACCAACCGTGTCGAGCTGGGCACGGAGGTCAACCTCCTCGCGCCGCAGCAGTTTAAGGAAATGGTGGGGGCCAAAACACCCGGCTCCCCGCTACCCAAGAAAATCCCGTTGCCGAGAACCTTTCGGGTGGCAGGAATCTTCACCACGGGAATGTTCGACTACGATTCGGAATATCTCATCACCGACCTTTTCACCGCGCAGGAGCTTTATGCGGTGCCCGGATCGGTGCACGGCATAGCCATCAAGTTAAAGGACCCGGAGCGGGCGGCCGAAGTGGCGGAAAAACTCAGGTCCAAGCTGGGCCCGGAGATTCGTGTCCTGACATGGATGGATCACAACGCGCGGCTTTTTGCCGCCGTGGCGGTCGAGCGCCGGGTGATGAGTTTCCTGCTTTTCTTTGTGATGGTGGTCGCGGCGTTGGGATTGAGCGGAACCCTGATCACGGTCACGGTGCAGAGGTCCAAGGCGATCGGGACTCTGGCGGCCTTGGGGGCCACTCCCAGGCAGATCGCCACGGTTTTCACGATGTACGGGGTGGTGGTTGGGGTGCTGGGCTCCCTCGCGGGCGTGTTGGGAGCGTGGCTGGTTTTGGCCAATCGCGACGGTTTGAGCCGGTTGATCGGCCAATGGACCGGTCAGGATCTTTTCCCCCCGGAGATCTATCATTTTGCCCATTTGCCGGCCCGGTTGGACGGGAACGTTTTTTTGGGGGTGGCCTTGGCGGGTCTCCTGCTGAGCGTGTTGGCGGCCGTGGTGCCGGCGTGGGTCGCCTCTCATGC
>RHAF01000025.1 GCA_010028775.1 Verrucomicrobiota bacterium
TGCACCCTCCCAACATGGCGTGGTTGCCGATCCGGCAAAACTGATGCACGGCGGACAGGCCCCCGATCACGGCAAAATTTCCCACGGTCACATGTCCCGCCAACGTGCCGTTGTTTGAGAAGATGCAATCGTTGCCCACCACACAGTTATGGGCGATATGGGCGTAGGCCAAAAAATGGTTCCGACTGCCAAGAATGGTTTTTTCTTCCGGACCAGTGCCCCGGTTGACGGTGACAAATTCCCGGAAATTGTTTTCGTCCCCCACCTCCAGATAAGTCGGCTCTCCCCGATACTTCAGGTCCTGCGTCTTTCCCCCGATGGAGCAAAACGGATGGAACGTGTTTTTGTTCCCGAACCGGCTGGGACCTTCCAGGTTCACATGATGCCGCAATACACACCCTTCCCCCAGCTCCACTCCCTCCCCGATCACGCAGTAGGGCCCCACCTCCACCGAGGCCGGAACTTTGGCCTTGGGATGCACCACCGCCGAGGAATGAACCGGCATCGTTCCCGCCCTCAGCGATCCATGATCGCAAACATCAACTCGGCTTCGGACACCACCTCCCCGTTCACCAGGCACTGACCGGAGGCCTTGCCGATCTTGCCCCGGGACTTGGTCAATTCGACTTGAATGATCAGGGCATCCCCCGGCATGACCGGCTTGCGGAACTTCGCCTTATCCACACTCATGAAGTAACCGAGTTTGCCGGCGTTTTCCGTGTTCCGCAGAAGAAGAATACTGGCCACTTGGGCCATGGCTTCGATCTGCAGCACCCCCGGCATGATGGGGTGTCCGGGAAAGTGTCCTTGGAAAAACGGCTCGTTGATCGTCACGGTCTTCAACCCCACCGCTTTTACGTCACCCTCGAAACGCAACACGCGGTCCACCATCAGGAACGGATAGCGGTGAGGGAGGATCTTCATGACGTCGTTGATGTCCAACGCCCGCTCCCCTACCGGTACGTTCTCCACAGGCATGAGGGAGGATTGATAGGCTCGGTAAGCCTTGAGCAGGGCCTTGGCGAACTGCAGGTTCAGCCCGTGGCTGGGTTTGGCCGCCAGAATGTGACCGCGAATGGGCAGCGGGAAAAGCGCCAGGTCCCCGATGATATCGAGAATCTTGTGCCGGACGAACTCATCGGAGTAACGCATCGGCTCCTTGCTCATCACCGATTCACCCCGGATCACGATGGCGTTTTCCAGGCTTCCGCCCTTGATTAACCCCTTGGCCAACAGCGGTTCCACCTCCTCGTAGAAAACAAACGTCCGTGCCCGCCCGATCTCCTTGGCGTAGTTGTCCGCCCCAACCTCGATGCTCAGGAACTGCGTGTGGTGGGCGGTGTGGTTGGAATTCGTGCAGGAAACCTTAAAGCCCTCATGGGGCAACGCCGCCATATAGCCACCATCCGGCGCTGTGACCCAGACCGGTTCCTTGATCTGAAAAACTGAGCGCGGGGCCTCCAACTCCTTCCGGCCCGCTTTGGCCAAAAGCTCCAAAAAGGGAGCCGCACTGCCGTCCCCGATGGGGGGCTCGTTGGCATCCAGTTCAATCAGCACATTGTCGATCTCCAAACCCCGGAGAGCGGAAAGCAGGTGCTCCACGGTGCTGACCTTCACGCTTCCCTCGGCCAGCGTGGTTGCACGCTCCACCTGCTTCACCTTCTCCAAAAAAGCCGGAATTGTGGGCTGATCGGCCAGATCCATGCGCCGGAATTGATAGCCAAAACCCGCCCCCGTCGGCTTGACGGTCAATCGCACCTTGGCCCCGCTGTGCAGGGAGGTGCCCGTCAGACTGGCTTCACGCTCTACCGTGCTTTCCCGTGCCGTCGGCATCCCACTTTCTACACATTTTTGCCTCCTGAGTCATCCCTCTTATCTTCCGAAGTTGCATGGTCTGGTAGAATACCCGCTTGAGCCAACCACTTCATGATGAAGGTGTTCTGTTTCATCTTAAACGCCAAGGAGAGACCAGTCTTCTGGCTGTATGGCTAACTCGGCGCCACGGAGTCGTTCGAACCCTCGCCCGGGGTGCGGCCAAACCCGGTAGCCCGCTCAAAGGCCACCTGGATCTTTTTCATGAATGCGAGATCACGTGGGAAGCCTCGCGCCGCACCACCCTGCACCACCTCAAGGAAGCAAGGGTAACAGAGACCCATGCCGGTTTGCGCCGGTCCTACTCCCGCCTGTTGGCCGCCACTTATTTTTCCCAAACCATCGAACAGTCCGCCGAACCCGATTCCGATCTGGGATCGCTACATTCCCTGCTCCGACTGGCCTTGGCCTGGCTGGAAAACAATGACCCTCATCGCAGGCTGGTCGAACGTTTTGAACGTGCCGTCCTGAAACAGCTCGGAGCCGATGACCCCCGCCGCTCCGCCCGCTCCCTTCTGGATGACCTGTCTCACCGTCGCCCCAAGACCCACGCGGCGTTGATGAAACTCCTATCGTAAGGCCCCGAATCCTAAATTCCGAAGTTTGATGAGGTGGAAGGATGAGGATGAGGAATTTTTCTTAATCCTAATCCTGCCCCTTCATCCAGCCGAAGGTAGAACATTTAGATTTGAAAAATTTTAGCTAAACCGCCACCGGAGTCGCCGGTGCATCCACCCACTTTCCGTGCTCCCGAATAAGATCCTTCAACCGATCCACCGCTTCCGCCTCCGGAATATTGAACTTCACCGGCGTTTTTCCGACGTAGAGATTGATCTTTCCCGGGGCCCCACCGACATAACCAAAATCCGCATCCGCCATCTCCCCTGGCCCGTTCACAATGCACCCCATGACCGCAATCTTCACTCCCTTGAGATGCTGGGTGGCCGCCTTGATTTTTGCCGTTGTGCTCTGCAGGTCAAAAAGGGTGCGCCCGCACGAGGGACAGGCAACGTAATCTGTTTTGAAAATCCGGCTTCCCGCCGCCTGCAGAATGTTGAATCCCAGGCGCAGACAGGCACCCGGAGCGGGTTCGCCCCGCACCAGGATGGCATCCCCGATCCCGTCGCAGAGCAAGGCCCCGATATGCACTGCCGCCCGGATCAAACCGGAGAGCCCCCCCTCCGATTCCGAGGGCTTGAGGGTGTCCTTGAGCACAATCGGATGCCGGGCGGGAATTTTAGCCGCCAACAAACGGGTGCCTGACACCGGGTTGATATCCAATCCATCCTTCAGGGCCACCAAGGTGGGCTCCTTTTTCGCCTCAAGAGCCTTCACCTCGGAATCGCTCCGAGGATCAACCTCCACGATGGGGGTCTGCTCGTGGACCAGTTCGGGGGCCAGATCCCCCAGCTGGGCTTTTCGCGGGCGCAAGGCCTCCTCGACCTTGGCGGAGACAAAGACCCTGGGCGGTTCCTCGCCACCCACCGCGATGCCATGCACGGTCATTTTCTGCGAGGCCCTTTTGGTGAAGCTGAAAGGATCGTAGGACAACTTGGTTTCGGCATCGAAACTCCCCTTGGCCCGCTCCTCCAGGTACTTCACCAAGGCCCGTCCCACGGGAATCTCGTGCACACTGTCCTCCGTCAGGCTGACCCGGATGGTGTCTCCCAACCCGTCGAGCAGAAGCGAACCGATGCCGATGGCGCTCTTGATTCTTCCGTCCTCCCCGTCCCCAGCTTCGGTCACGCCGAGATGGAGCGGATAATTCCAGTCCGACCCCTCCTTTTCCAGGGCGGAAACCAGCAACCGGTAGGCTTCAATCATCACCTTCGGGTTGGAGGACTTCATCGAGAAGACGAAGTTGTGGAAGTTCAGCTTGCGGGCGATGCGGGCAAATTCCAGGGCACTCTCCACCATGCCGTGGGGAGTGTCCCCGTACCGGTTCATGATCCGGTCCGAGAGCGAACCGTGGTTGGTGCCTATTCTCAGGGCCAGCTTGCGCTCCTGAAGGAGTTTGACCAGCGGGGTGAAGGTCTCCTCAATCCGGGACAACTCCTCCGCATACTGGTCGTTCGTGTACTCGCGCACCGCAAACTTCTTCTTGTCGGCAAAGTTTCCGGGGTTGATCCGGACCTTATCGACCCACTGTGCCGCCTCCATGGCGGCATCCGGCTTGAAGTGAATGTCGGCCACGATCGGAACATGGCAGCCGGCGGCCAGCAGTTCCCTCTTGATGTTTTTCAGATTGGCGGCGTCTTTCACCGTCGGAGCGGTGATGCGGACAATCTGGCAACCCACCTTGACGAGATCCAGGGTCTGCTTCACCGAAGCGGCCGTATCCATGGTGTCGCAGGTGATCATGCTTTGCACCACGATGGGGTTGGATCCTCCGATCCCCACCTGACCCACCTTGACTTCCCGGGTGGCGCGCCGGGTGTAACGGAAAGGGCTCGCACAGTAGGACTTCATTTTCCACCCCCATTTTTACGAAAGACGGGCAGCTCCACGCTCTCCGCCGGTCGCTGCATGCGTTTCTTCAAACGCATGGAGTCATGATACGTCACCAGCACAAAAAATCCCGCCAGAAGGATGACGAAAGCGGTCTGAATCCGTTCAATCGTCTTGGCCTGCAGTTGGCGCCGACGGAAGGCCTCGATCAGGGAAAACAGGATATGTCCCCCGTCGAGGACCGGAATGGGCAGGAGATTCAGCACCGCCAGATTCACGTTCAGGATCACGCTGAAATAAATCACCAGCCTGGGGTCGGTCTGCAGAAGGGACACCAGGCGTTCAAAAATCCCCAAAGGACCGCTCAAATGCTTTACCCCCACGCTGGAAGCGGGTGATACCAGCGCATGCAGAGTTCGAAACACCATGCCCGCCGCGGAGCCGATCTGCTCCAGGGGATTTGGATGGGTGATCTGAATCTCGTTGGGTTTCCAGACCACCCCGATCATCCGTTCCTTACGGTTGAGCGCCACCTCCGGGCGAAGCCGGACCTTTCTGGTTTTCCCGGCCGAATCCTCAACGCCCAGCTCGAGCGTCTCATCTCCCGAGTCCACCGCCGCCTTCACCGCGGCCGGATTCCAAATCCTCATTCCGTTGACCGTTCGGATGATATCTCCCGGACGAATTCCCGCGCGTTGAGCCGGTCCGCTTTCAATCACTTTTTTCACCACCGAGGTTTGCGCCGGGTACATCTCAAACCCCAGCTTGCGCAGACCCTCCATCTCCTGGTCCCGTTCCGGCCTGATCCGGAGGGTGACGATCTCGCGGTTATGCCGGTCCACCTCCAGGAGAATCTCCCGGTCCGTGCCCAGGAGGATGCTTTCCACCACCGCACCGGGACGACCGGCCCACCGCTCGGGCCTTCGCCCGTCGATGGCCAGAATACGGTCCCCGGGAAGAACTCCAGCCCTGGCGGCCGGCGATTCTGGCTCCACCCAGCCAATCGTGGTCGTCCGGTAGATCATGTTGGTTGGAACCCCGCCGATCCAGCTTTCCACCGAGCAGATCACTCCCAAAGCCAAACTGGCCACCGGACCGGCCAAGGCAGTGATAATTTTTGCTTTCGGCGAGGCCGGCGGCAAATCCTTCCCCCCCTGGGCGGCTTTTCCCTCGATCGCTTCCGCAGGACTCATCTGAGGCAACTGCACAAATCCCCCCAAAGGCAGCAGGTTCAACTGCCATTCCACCCCGTCGATCACTTTTCCGTAAATCTTCGGCCCGAAACCGATAGCAAACCGCTCCACCACCAAACCCATCTTTCTGGCCGCCAGATAATGTCCGAATTCATGGGCGGCCACGGTTGAACCGAAGAGAAAAAGGGCCAAGAGAAGCGTGGCTCCGACAGTCAGGATTTCACTCCAAGCCAGGTTCATCCTCTTCTTCCCTTGGAGCCTGCGGCCATTACCTTTTTTGCCTCAACTCTTGCCCACTGGTCGGCCTCAATAATCGCCTCAAGCCCCGGATTTTTCTTGGTGGCATGAGACTGCATGACCGATTCGACCATCTGCCAGATCTTCGGGAAAGAAATGCGCTCTTCAAGAAAAGCTTCCACCGCCACCTCGTTGGCCGCGTTAAAAACCCCGGGCAAAGTACCCCCCTGTTCCCCCGCCTCCCGGGCCAGACGCAGGGCCGGAAACCGCCCTTCATCGGGGGCCTCAAAGGTCAGGCTTCCCAGCTTGGGTAGGTCCAGGGGAGGCAACCCGCTGGGAAGACGCTCGGGATAAGTCACCGCATATTGGATCGGAAAACACATGTCAGTCACGCTGAGCTGGGCCAGAACGGAGCCGTCGACAAACTCCACCATGGAGTGAACAATGCTCTGGGGATGCACCACCACATCCACCTGCCGCATGGGCAACCCGAAAAGCCAGTGGGCCTCGATCATCTCCAATCCCTTGTTAAACATCGTGGCCGAATCAATGGTGATCTTCTTCCCCATCGACCAGGTGGGGTGCTTGAGAGCCTGCGTCACCGTGACTTTCTCCATCTCCGCGGCACTGCTCTTTCGAAAAGGCCCTCCCGAAGCCGTGAGAATAAGTTTTCTCACCCCTTTGTCATCCGAACCCTGGAGACACTGGAAGATGGCGTTGTGCTCGCTGTCCACGGGTAAAACCTGTTTTTTTCTCTTTTTGGCCTCCGCCATGACTGCCGAACCCGCCAACACCAGAATCTCCTTGCTGGCCACCGCCAGATCCTTGCCCGTCCTCAGGGCCGCCAAGGCGGGAGCCAGCCCGGCCGTGCCGACAATCGCCACCAAAACCATGTCCGCTTCCGTCTCCTCCACCATCTGTGCCAAACCCTCGGCCCCGGGATAAAATCGGGTTCCGGGAGGGAGATCCTTTTTGATTCTCTCCGCCGCCTGGGGATCGGAGACCGCGATGGAACGCACACCGAACTCCTTGGCCTGCTCGAGAACGCGGGCCGTGCTTTTGGCCACCCCCAAGCCGACAATTTTCATCTTATCCGGCAAAGCCCGGGCCACCTTGCAGGTGCTCTCCCCGATCGAACCGCTGGAGCCCAAAAGAATAACCCGCTTCATACTCTTCCCGTCAAAACGAGGTAACCGTAGAAAACCGGAAGACTGAAGAGCAGGCTGTCGACCAGATCCAGCGCCCCTCCGATTCCGGGGATGAATCGGCCCGAATCCTTCACGTGGGCGTCCCGTTTGACCACCGATTCCCCCAGGTCGCCGATCACGCTTACCCCAGACAAAAGCAATCCCAGGATCCATGCGTGACTCCCGGCCAAAGTCCCGAGGGCCTGGGGAAACAGGTTCACCAACCCCACACTGGCCCCCAAGGCGGCCAAAACCCCTCCCACCAGCCCCTCCCAGGTTTTCTTGGGGCTGATGACCGGACTGAGTTTGTGCCGTCCAAGCAGCGTTCCCGCGATGTAGGCACCGATATCCGTCAGTTTGGTGATGGCCACGGCAAACGCCAAAAGAGGGATGCCGGCGCCGCCCGGAACGCAAAACAGGATCTTGATCGCATAATTCAAGAGGTAAGGGACGTAGAAAAATCCGAAAAGCGTCAGGGCCATAGCCTCGGTGGCTCCCTCAATCTTGCCCTCGAAAACCCTGCGGGTCAGGGCTCCCAGGATGACCAGCAGGATGAGTCCCGCCTCCCCGGTGAAGGCGATGGGGAATCTTCCGTAAGGAGAACCCACGGCGATAAAGGTGGCCGCATAAAGGAGAATTCCGGCCAAAAGACCGGTCTTGAGAAAAACCGTCCTCCCCGCAGCCCTCTGCGAGAGGTAAAACTCCCGCTGGGCGGCAACCCCCACAACCGCAATCAGGAGAAAGACCCCGTTGGTGTAACGCAAGGCCACCAAGGCGATGACGAGACTCCACAAAACCAACGACGAAAGGAGGCGCCAGCCAAACATCCTAGAGGCCCCCAAAACGGCGTTCGCGCCGGGCAAAATCGGCCAAGGCCTCGCTGAATTCCTTTTTGCCAAAATCCGGCCACAAAACCGGGGTCACGTGAATTTCGGCGTACGAGATCTGCCATAGGAGAAAATTGCTCACCCGCATCTCCCCGCTGGTGCGGATCAACAGGTCGGGGTCCGGGATGTCGTGGGTGTAAAGGTGGGCGGAAACCGTCTTCTCGTTGATTTTTTCCGGATCGAGGCCTCCGTCTTTCACCTCACGGGCGATGGACTGCACGGCTTCGGTGATCTCCACACGCGAACCGTAGCTCAGGGCCAGAATCAGATCCAGTCGGGTGTTGTTTTTGGTTTTTTCAATGGCCGCCTCCAGTTCCTCCCGCACCGCCGAAGGCAGATCCTGCCTCCGCCCGATGGTCCGCAACCGGATGCCCTCTTTTCCCATCTCGCTCAGCTCCTCGCGAATCACCCCGCGAAGGAGCCCCATCAATCCCTGCACCTCCTCCCGGGGGCGCTGCCAATTCTCGACCGAGAAAGCGTAGAGGGTCAGATATTTCACCCCGTGATCGATGGCCGCCTGCACGACCTGTTTGACCGACTTTCGTCCGGCCTCGTGGCCGCTGAGCCGGGGAAGATGGTGCTGTTTGGCCCAGCGCCCGTTGCCATCCATGATGATGGCCACATGACGGGGAACACTTGGCGACGATCCTGGATTACCCATGACGGAATGTCTGTTCCCGACCCGCACCCACCGAGATGATTCCCAGGGGAGCACCCACCAATTCCTTGATGGCCGACAGGTAGGTGCGGGCTTTTTTGGGAAGGTCCCCCCATTGACGCGCCTCGGTCGTGGGCTCGCACCAACCCTCAAACATCCGGTAGACGGGACGGCATTTTTCCCAATCCGAGACTTCCACCGGAGGCTCCCGCAGAACCTTGTTTCGCAACCGGTAGCCGATGCAGACAGGAATTTTTTCCAGACCGTCCAAACCGTCGAGATTGGTCATGGCCATCTCTGTGACCCCGTTGAGTTGCACCGCCCGACGGACAAGCACCGCGTCGAACCAGCCGCAACGACGCGCCCGCCCCGTGGTCGAGCCGAACTCCCGTCCCATCCCGTGCAACAGGTGGCCCAAAGTTCCGTCCTCTGTGACAAAGGGACCACCGCCCACGCGGGTGGTATAAGCCTTCAAAACCCCCACGACCCTGCGAATCGCCGTCGGGGGGACCCCGGTGCCGGTGCACGCCCCTCCCGCCGTACAGTGGGAGCTGGTGACAAACGGATAGGTTCCATGATCCACGTCGAGAAAGGTGCCTTGGGCTCCCTCGATCAAAATCCTTTTGCCCGCTGCCACAGCCCGATGAGCCACCGAGACACCATCGGTCAGATATGGCCGCAGGAATTTCGCCGCCCGGGCCATTTCCCGAATGGTCCCGGTGGCGGAAATTTTTTCCCAGCCTTGCACCCGGGCAGCCCGGTTATGGGCCTCAACCCGCTCCCGAAGCCTTTTGGCCAATTCGCCGGGCGGCAAAGCCAATTCACCGGCCCGCAGCCCAATACGGGCCATCTTGTCAGAATAGGCCGGTCCGATTCCCCTGCCCGTGGTGCCTATCCTGCTGCGGCCCCTCTTTTTCTCGAATCCCCGATCCACCGCCCGGTGGACAGGCAACACCAAATGGGCTTGGGAAGCCAAAAAGAGGCGGCTTCGCGTCTGGATTCCGCGTTGGGTAAGGCCTTCAATTTCGCGGATCAGTCCGCCCGGATCGACCACTGCCCCGCCGGCAATCAGGCAGGAGACCTTGGAACGCAAGATTCCCGAGGGAACCAAATGCAGCACATATTTTTCGCTTCCGATCTCCACCGTATGACCAGCGTTGTTGCCCCCCTGGGCGCGTAAAACCCAATCGGCCTCCGAGGCCATGACATCGAGGATTTTACCCTTTCCCTCATCCCCCCATTGAAGGCCGAGAACAACGCTGACTTTCGGTTTGTTCATCCCATCTCTAACGATTCATCGGAAAATAAAACAGTTCGCCGGCTGAGATCAGTTTCCACCGAATTGACCGGCTCCTTGGCCGTTGATCGATTGGCCGTACCCGCCCATGGAAACGCCGCTGCTGGTCGGGTTCTGGTTGAATCCAAGGGGCAAATCAGGAAAGGCTTTCAACGTCATCGTCGCAAGGAAGACCGTTTCCGAGGGGGCCCCTTGATTGTTTCGTTGCCCAAACTGGGCCCCAATGATCCACGCACCAATGTCGCGGTAAATACCCGCGTTTACGCCTTGCAACAAACCGGGATTCATCGAATAGGTGACACCTGCGTTAAAGAACCAACTTTCATTCAGGCGATAGTTGGCACCGCCATTGAATAACTGGCTCTGGTTGTCCGTGAGGACCTGGTTATTTAGGGCATCCACGTAGGAAAACTGCTCCAAAAAGGAATATCCAAAATTAACCTCCAACGCGGGCACAATCTGCCAGGTGTTGCCAAGGTTCAAGGCATTGAACCCGTTGCTGCTTACGGATGTGGTCGCACCCACCATCGCCCTCCACCAGGGGACCGGCATGATGTTCAGCTGATTGTAGAGCTCGGGGAAGTTGGAGGGAACGGTTTCAGGAATCTGGGCCAAAGGAGTATTCAACCCGGGAATCTCGGGTCGGATAGGTTGATAATCTCCATAGATTTTCCAATTCGCCAGTTCGTAGGGTACCCCATCCCGTTGGGTCATCAGGCGATTCATGAGTCCCGGTCTGACGATCAGCATCTGGTCGATCGAATCGATCGAATTATAGAGGGTCGGGTTCAGGGGTTGGGATTCGGTCGAGTTCACCCGATTGTCATAACCGGCAAATTGGGTCGGCCTGACATTGGGACGTGGGATGTAGGAAAAATTGACGAAGGGCTCGAAGATATGGCGCAATCCGTCCACCCCCATGGATTTTTCCTTGATGTCATTCCATGTCGCATAGGTTTTGTAGGACAAATCCATCCCCAGGTTGACGACATAACGAAAAAGGGATGTGTCCGATAGGGAACTGGAGGAAATGGCCGTGGTTTGGGTCGAATTTTGCTGATTGTTCAGCAGTCCGGCCGAGGTTGGGGCCAAATTATCCCGTGTATAAACCGTTCCCCGGATGCCTGCCTTGGGGGTGAAATTCAGCCAACCGAAGTACTGCCTCGGGTATAGAAATTGATGATAGCTATCATACCGAATGGCCGTGTAGTCGGCATTGTTGGTGGAGACCTGGCTCCATTGGGTCCCCAGATAACTGACGCTGGACTCCCCCTCATAAAAGAGCCCGGGATTGGCCTCTGGGTCTTTGGCTAATTCCTCCGGATTGTACGTTCCGGGGATTGCCTGACGTTTGAATTCGATCTTGGCCGAGGGCTTTTGTTGCTGGGTCTGGAACAGATTGTTGATCTGCGTGCGAGCATTGGCCGTGACAGTAAAATTCGGATCCTGATACATCGCATCGAGGTAGGTGTTGGGTTGCTGGTTGCGTATGTAGTCACTGGCAAAGAAATCCTGGGTCACATAGGCATCGCTAAGAACGTTGACCTGGGATCTCGAGGTCAGGGACGGCGAGTCGAAGGCAGGAGCCCGGTCTGGATCCACTTTGTTGCCACCCTTCAAGATGGTTGTGTTGTGGCTGTAGGGAAACCAGTACCTACCCCTCGGCGGAGCCGCAGCGGCTGGACGCTCCGCGTCCCCGTCATAAATCTGGTATCCGCGATCGTTGATGTACCAGCCACGCAAACCAACCTCGGTCAAAGGATGGTCAATGTTGTTTTTGTCGGGAGTCTTATAGACAGCCCTGGCCCCGCCCGCCCATCCGCGCCGGCTGTAGTAATCCACGTCAATTTCACCCTTCAACTTGTCGGTCACAGCGAAGCGATAGGACCCCAAGGCGTAAATACCCAAACGCGTCACCGAACCGGGGGAAATGTTTACGCTTCCCTCCACGTCCCTTTCATATTGGACCAGATAAGGGAAATAAAAGAGAGGAACATCCCCAAAGTGAGCAACCGAATTTTCAATGACGGTCTTGTCTCCCGGATAAAGACTGACCGAGGAGGCCTTGATCTTCCAACCGGGGGTTTCCCGGTTGTCGGTGGAATAACTGCCACTTCCTATGTCATAGTGACCCAACTCCGGACTATTGATCGTCTCCCCCTCCACCATCATTTTTCCGTCCAAAAACCTGAACCGCTCGGAAAGGATCTTTTTGGTGCGGAAGTTGTAGGTCAACAGGTCTCCCCGGTAAATCTGATTCATCATGTAAAGACGGACGTTCCCTTTGGCGGTGGCCTCTTTGGTGGTCGGATTAAAGTGGATTTGGTCCGCCATCAGCACGTCACCCCCATAGGTGACCACCACATTTTCCTCGGCATAATAAATACCCCCCTCATAACGATTGGCCCCGTCCGAAGTGATCTGCAAGGGAGGCTCGACCGACTCTGGAGCCTCTTTGGTTTGGGCAAAAACCACCCCCCCGAGGGCCACCAAGGCAGAAATGAACCACCTCCATGAAGCGTTTATTTTCATGAGATTACGTAAAAAGTGCTAGCGACCTTATGTCATTTGCACAGCAAAAATCTGAAATCAGCAATCTACCAGCTTTTTTATATCTTATAGCATTGATTGTTAACTAGTTACGGCTCCATTCTAACATCTTAAGGATGGGTGCTTTGGCTCGGTCAATGATTTTAGCCTCCAGAAGGACCTCAGGATTCATGTTTTCCAGCGCCACAACCGCTTTTTCCAAAGTGTTCATCTTCATATACCGACACTCTCCGCAGGCACAATGATCTGTCGGTCCCGCGATAAAAACCTTCTCCGGCATCTCTCTCCTAAGACGGTGCAACATCCCCTCCTCCGTGACCACGATAAACGAATGGGCCGGGGAGTTTCGGCAATAGCCCACCATCTTCTCGGTGGAGCACACCTCATCCGCCAGTGCCCTGACCGCACGTGTGCACTCCGGGTGGGCCACCACCGGAGCCTCGGGATGCTCCTTCCGTATCCGGTCAATCGAGGCCGCGGTGAATTCCATGTGCACGTAGCAGTCCCCGTCCCAAAGCCTCATCTTTCTTCCCGTCTTTTGCATCACCCAATCCCCCAGATTCCTGTCGGGGAGAAAAAGAATTTCCCGTTCCATGGGCACCTGTTGCACAATTTTTTCCGCGTTCCCCGAGGTGCAGATCACATCACTCAGGGCTTTCACCGCCGCCGTGCAATTCACGTAGGAAACCACATAGAGCCCGGGGTTTCCCTTTAGATAAGCAGCCAACTTGTCGGCAGGACAGGAGTCAGCCAGGGAACATCCCGCCTTCAGGTCCGGCATGAGAACTTTCTTTTCCGGATTCACGATTTTGGCCGTCTCCGCCATAAAGTGAACCCCGCAGAACAGGATCACCTCTCCTTCCGCTTTTTGTGCGGCGTAGCTCAACCCGAGCGAATCCCCCACGTAATCCGCCACCTCCTGGATTTCCCGTCGTTGATAATTGTGAGCCAACACCACGGCCCCTCTTTTCCTCTTCAGCTGGAGAAATCTTTCCTGCAAAGGTGTCATGGACTGATCATGCCCACAAATACCATGCAGACAAATCTTGGCCACACATCCAATCTCGCCCCCGATTTGGGATTACCTTTAAGATGGCGCTGTGACCCCCAGACGGCACCCCTTTCACAGGCTGCAATTCCTTTGGCTTGCGTCTTTTTTGTCCTTCGCAGTCCAATCGGAGGAGTCATCAAAACCTGATTTCGGCATGCTCCTTCTGCCCCCGGGGGGATGGGAAAGAACGTCCGCCAAGGCATGGGCCGAGTCCCTCGATCTACCCGTTGAATCGGAAACCAAATATCAGTCCAGTTACCGATCCTACCTGGCAAACAAAAAAGAGATTCTCGGGGCAAATCCCAGGTCCATAGCACTGCTAGCCACCGATGATCATCCCGATCAGCTCACCCTGATTTTTGCCAACAAAGGGGATTCGGCGGGGGAAATCCAGCCCACGCATGGAAAAGCGGCCTATGTCGCCACCTTGGAAAAATCGGTCGAAAAGTTGATTGCCCGTGATGCCGACCTGATCCGGGAGAGGCTTACCGCCATGTTAGGCAAACCCCGGCGCCAGGGATTCGGGGATTTCGGCAAGACCCGCGAGTCGGCCGAGCGTTGGGATGCATCCGGAACCGCGCTGCTGCTGATCGAACAAAAGGGCGAATACACCGCCCTTCGTATTCTGCCGACCGCCACCGCCGATGCCGGCGGCCTCTCCATGAGAATCACGGATTCGCAACTCCGGGATCGCATGAAAGGCAACGTCGTCCATAGGGACAACGGCGATCTGGTCATTGCAAATATTCCCATGATCGATCAGGGGCCCAAGGGGTTCTGTGTTCCGGCCACTTACGCGAGGGCGCTGATTTATTCCGGAGTGCCTGCGGATCTTTATCTCCTCGCCCTACTAGGAAAAACGGGTGTGGGAGGAGGAACCTATGTGTCATCGATGGAGAATTCGGTCCGTGCCCTCGCAGCCAGTTACGGCAGGACCATTGGATCGGTCTCACCCAACCTGGATTTGCCCAAGTTGGAGTCATACTTCATACGCGGAATTCCACTGACCTGGGCTATGTTTGTCGACGAGGGCGTGAACCGGGATCTGAGCCTCCGCTTGAGGGAGAGAAGCAAGACCGAACCGGAGGCCTGGTCAAATGTTCTGGAGCCGAAAAGAAAAGCCGCGCGCACCTTGCGTAAAAATCCGATGAACGGGCATGTTTGCCTTCTGATCGGGTGCAACCGCAAAACCGGCGAACTGGCGACCTCCGATTCCTGGGGGCCGGAATTCGCGGAAAGATGGATTACCGTGGAAGAAGCTAGGGCTTTGTCTCAAAGCGATTTGGGCGCCATCGTGCCCTAATTCCTGCATGACAAGTCCCCGGGAACCCCTTTAATCCACCCCATGGACGAAGCACACACCGGATTGGGTTTAATTTTTCTTTTGGCCGCCTTCGCCGTCTGCGGGGGAATCGTCATCTGGTTGATCGTCTCCGAGGGCGTACGCCACAGCCGGACCGACGGTCAGGAATCCTCCGGATCCCACTCCTCGCACTAAATCAAGGCAGCAGGTTGACCCGGACAAAGCAACTGACCGTATCAGCGGCGACCGGAACGGTCACCGTGCTGGTTCCTGAGATGCTGGGTGTGACGACATCCCCCGCATTCTGCCATGAACTGGTCCCCAGTTGGGTCGCTGTCTGGACCTGATACCTTTTCCCCGCCACCGAGGGCCAGGAAATCGTCAGGCTCGTCCCGCTACGGCTCATCTCCCCCACCTTGAAGCTGGACCCCGCATTTCTTGGATCCGTTCCCAAAGCGTACTCCTGGAGGTTGGTAAATCCGTCCCCGTCCGCATCGGCCGAGGCGGAAACCCCCGAAGTCGTGCCGAAAAACTCGATCCACCAGCCGTTGGGAATTCCCTCCGTCATAGGGTTGTAAACCACATCCGCAGCGGAGAGGATCGTCACCAAATTGGTTTGGGATTCCGAAAAAGTCATCTCGCCGACATAGAGGTTGCGCTCCAAACCAGCACCGGCATTGAGGTTGTAAACCGCCAGTTGGCTGATGGCCCCGCTTCCCCCCAGGGTTCCGGTCAGAGAACTACCCCCAATATTCATGCTATAGGTGTTCGGGCTGGTAAGTGAAACGGTGATGAGAAACCCGTCACCTTTGTAAGACCATGACGTATCGCGGTTCGAGATGGAGTCATCCACGTAGTAGTTGGTCAATCCCCCGATAAAATAGAAATTCAGCCGGTTTGAACCGGAAGAGTTTGCCAAGGCCATGCCAACTCTGGCCCCATTATCGATCCAATTGTTGTCGAAGCGAAGCGTTAGGACATCTCCTGATTTCATCAGGGCAGGAATATTACGGCTCGCACGGGCCGACCCCCCCCCGCTGGCAAACATGCCAAATCCATTCACCGCGCCCACGCTCATGTTGGTGTGGCTGGCATCCGCACGGAAAAAGCCCGCCGTTCCGCTATTACTAAAACTCCACGCCCCGAAACCGTTTCCGCCTGACGAACCATCATTCCAGCCAGACGCATATCCGGAGTTGGTCGCACTATCCCGCCCGGTCTGGAGCGAGGCCTGGGGATAATCCGAACTGAAATTGATTCGGTTGGTTCCCGTGGCCAGGGAAATCAGATTGCTCCACGCCCACCCGGAAGAGTTGGTCTGCCCGGTGAAGGGAATCATGCCCGTCAAGCCGTTCAGCGAATTGCTCCAGCGCACCCCGTTGGTCAGCCCCAACCCCGCTTGCCCACGGAACGTATAGGAAGGATTGGTGGTGTTCACCGCAAAGCCGGGACTGACCAAACGCATGGAGTAGTTGGAGAGAGCCGAGAAATAGGTGGTTGCGTAGACCGGCAAGGACGGAGCGGAGCTTCCGGTCACATTATCCGCCGTCACCGTATAGCTGTAGGTCGTGTCGGGCAGACATCCGGTATCCAGATGACTCGTTCCGGTGACAGAGGCAATCAGGTTGCCATCCCGAAAAACCGTGTATCCCGATGCCGTGGCCGAAGGACTCCAACTCAACGAAACGGAGTTGGTGG
>RHAF01000026.1 GCA_010028775.1 Verrucomicrobiota bacterium
TGGTCTTGTCCGATGTTCCGTTGAAGGAGGCGGGACCCAACCAGGTGGCTCCGGCCACCTCGATGTTGCACCGCGGTGACCGGGTGAACGTTCGCCGGGTGATGGGGGATTATGCCGAGGTGGAGACGATGGATCACCGCCGGGGCTATGTGCCCACGGGGGTTTTGGAAGACCAGTAAGTCCTCCAAAAAGGCTGGATGGGGAGGAGTGGCGGATTATTATTTTAACGGGGAGTCCGGCCGGCCGGGCTGAGAGTCGGGAACCAAGGTCCCGAGACCCTTGAACCTGATGCGGATCATGCCGCCGGAGGGAAAGGCTGGGTCGTTCTCCTCGGGGTTGGATCGGCCGTTGGGTGAGGAGAAACAGGATGGACAACAAAAACGGTGATCTGAAAATTGAGGAACTCGATTCCCTGGAGGGAATGAGGAGGGTTTATCTCCACGGCTCCCGCCCCGACATGAGTGTTCCCTTCCGGGAGATCGAATTGCAACCGACCCGCCTGCCCGACGGAAAACTCCAAGGCAACGATCCTGTGCGCGTTTATGACACCAGCGGACCCTGGGGGGATCCCGATTTTCACGGGGATGTGAGGCAGGGTCTGCCTACTCCTCGGGCGCAATGGATTGAGGAGCGTCAGGACACCGAGGCCTATGCGGGACGGACCGTTCGTCCTGAAGACAACGGGCACCGCAACGGCAACGGTCACGTGATGGAGCCGTTCCCCGGGGCCCTACGGCAACCTCGCCGGGCAAAAAAAGGCCCGGTCTCCCAACTCGCCTATGCCCGACGTGAAGTGATCACCCCGGAGATGGAGTATATTGCCATCCGGGAGAACATGAAATTGCAGGCGGTGAGGGAGGCGGTGGAAATGTCGTCCCAGGTTTCCCGGGACAGCCTGAAATTCCAGCACCCAGGTCAGTCTTGGGGCGCCGGGATCCCCAAGGAGATCACGCCGGAATTCGTCCGGGACGAGGTGGCAAGAGGGCGGGCGATCATCCCGGCCAACATCAACCATCCGGAACTGGAACCGATGATCATCGGCCGCAATTTTCTGGTGAAGATCAACGCCAACATCGGCAACAGCGCGGTGGCCTCCTCGATCGAGGAGGAGGTGGAGAAGCTACGCTGGGCCATCCGTTGGGGGGCAGACACGGTGATGGATCTCTCCACGGGGAAGAACATTCACCAGACGCGGGAATGGATTTTGCGAAACTCCCCCGTGCCGATCGGGACCGTTCCGATTTACCAGGCCTTGGAAAAAGTCGGCGGCAAGGCGGAGGACCTGACGTGGGAGATCTTCCGCGACACCCTGGTCGAACAGGCGGAGCAGGGGGTGGACTACTTCACCATCCACGCCGGGGTGCTGCTGCGGTTTATCCCGCTGACGGCCAAACGGATGACCGGAATCGTCAGTCGGGGCGGTTCGATCATGGCCAAGTGGTGTTTGGCGCATCATCGGGAGAACTTCCTTTGGACCCACTGGGACGACATCTGCGACCTGATGGCCGCCTATGACATCAGCTTCTCCATCGGGGACGGCTTGCGGCCCGGTTCGCTGGCCGACGCAAACGACGAGGCCCAGTTCGGTGAACTCAAGGCACAGGGAGATCTGACCAAGAGGGCGTGGGAACGCGGAGTGCAGGTGATGAACGAAGGGCCCGGTCATGTGCCGATGCACCTCATCCAGGAAAACATGCAGAAGCAGCTGGAGTGGTGCCACGAGGCCCCCTTCTACACGCTGGGACCCTTGACCACGGACATCGCACCGGGATACGACCACATCACCTCGGCGATCGGTGCAGCCATGATCGGTTGGTACGGGTGTGCGATGCTCTGCTACGTCACCCCCAAGGAGCATCTGGGGTTGCCCAACCGGGACGATGTGAAAGCCGGCGTGATCGCCTACAAGATCGCAGCCCATGCGGCCGATTTGGCCAAAGGCCACCCGGCCGCGCAGTACCGTGACAATGCGTTATCCAAGGCACGATTCGAATTCCGTTGGCGGGATCAGTTCAATCTTGGATTGGATCCGGTCACGGCCCGTGCTTACCACGATGAAACTCTTCCCAGCGAGGGGGCGAAGAGCGCCCACTTCTGCTCCATGTGCGGGCCACAGTTCTGCTCGATGAAGATCACTGAGGATGTGAGAAAATATGCCGCCGAACAGGGGATGAGGCAGGAAGAGGCCTTGGAGAAGGGGATGGAAGAAAAGTCCAAAGAGTTCGTTCGCAAGGGCGCCAGGGTTTACACCGGCGTCTAATCACCCGCCGAGGGAGACGATGGCGGAAAAAAGTCTGGGCGGGACCGGCATGACCGAGAGGCGGGATTGGCGGAGAAGGAGAAGTTCGGCGAACTTTTTGTCGGCTTTGAGCTGATCCAGAGTCACCGGATGGGGAAAAGCGCGCACCGCACCCAGCATGACCGAAGTCCAATCCTCACCCCTGGGTGAGGTGGAGTCGGGGAAGGCTGTCTTGATTACTTTTCCCAACCCAACAACCGCCCGTTCATCCACGCTGTGGTAGTAGAGAACCGAGTCCCCGAGCTTCATCTGACGGAGAAAATTGCGGGCTTGGTAGTTTCGAACCCCGTCCCAAACGACTTTCTTTTCCTTGAGGAACCGGGAGAAGGGGTAGGTGGAGGGTTCCTGTTTGACGAGCCAGTGGTTCATGGATGGAACATTGATAGGTCAGATGAAGATTAAGATGAAGATTTAGATGAAGTAAGGGGTGGCTTTCAGGCTCCCTTTGCGGGCGGGATGGGGTAAAATGAAGCGATGCATCGTTTCCAAAGAAAAGGTGGCAAGCTTTATGCGGAGGGGGTGGCTTTGGACAGCCTAGCCAACCGCTTGGGCACCCCCCTCTATGTCTACTCGGCCGGGACGATCCTCGACCACTACCGCCGCCTGTGCGGGGCGATGAGGGCGGTGGACCCGATGATCTGTTATTCGGTCAAGGCGAACAGCAACCTGGCTGTTCTCTCCCTTTTGGCCCGTGCAGGTAGCGGCTTTGACGTGGTCAGCGGGGGGGAGTTGGAGCGGGTGAAAAAGGCGGGGGGCAAGGCATCGAAGTGTGTCTTTGCCGGGGTGGGTAAGACGGACGACGAGATCGAAGCCGGACTCCGTCTCGGAGTGAAGGCCTTTCATGTGGAGAGTGAGGAGGAGTTGGACCGCATCGCCATGGTTGCGGGTCGCAAGAAAGGGCGTCGTGCTCCGGTCTCCCTGCGGGTCAATCCGGACGTGGAGGCCGGCGGCCACGCCAAGATCACCACCGGAACCTATGCCAACAAGTTCGGCATTCCCTACGAGCTGGTTGCGGGAGCCTACCGTCGTCATGCGGGGGACAAGAGGCTGAAGTGGGTCGGGGTCCAGATGCACATCGGATCCCAGATCACCCGCTCCGCCCCGTTCCGTGCGGCAGTTCGCAAGATGATCCCATTGGTGGAACGGTTGCGGGACCGACACGGGCTGGAGTATTTCGATCTTGGGGGAGGGGTAGGGATCGTTTACGAGGACGCCCTGGCCAGCGGCCGGGACGGCTGGTGGAAAAGCCCCAAGGCGGAGAGGGCGATGACGCTGGCGGAATACGCCACCTCGGTCATCCCCATGCTTCGGCCCTTGAAGATGGAGATTCTGCTCGAGCCGGGAAGGTTTCTGGTGGGCAACGCGGGCGTCTTGCTGGCCGAGGTGCTCTACCGCAAGCAGACGGGCAGAAAGCATTTTACCGTGGTGGATGCGGGGATGAACGACCTGGTCCGCCCGGCCATGTACGAGGCCTTTCACCAGATCGAGCCGGTGGGAAAGCCGCGGCCCGGGGCACTCTCCACCGACGTGGTGGGGCCGGTGTGCGAGTCGGGGGATGTCTTTGCCCATGACCGCTCCTTGCCGCCGCTGGAGCGCGGAGACCGGGTGGCCATCCTCAGCGCAGGGGCCTACGGTTTTTCCATGGCCTCCAGCTACAACACCCGACCCCGCCCGGCCGAGGTTCTGGTCTCAGGCACGCGGGCCAAGTTGATCCGACGCCGCGAAACAGTGGCCGATCTCTGGCGGGGGGAGAGCCGGTCATGAGCCGGGCGGTGAAGTTCCTCAAGCTCGAGGGTGCTGGAAACGACTTCCTGGGTTTCGACGGCCGTCGCGGGGGATTGGGTCTGACCCGGGAACGGATCGCCCGTTGGTGTGACCGGCAACGCGGGGCCGGGGCCGACGGGGTGCTGGTGGTGGAGAAGCCGCGAGGACGGGGTGCGGATTTCCGGATGCGATATTACAACGCCGACGGGGGTGAGGCTGAGATGTGCGGAAACGGCGCACGCTGTTTTGCCCTCCTGGTTCGGGAGACCACGGGTTGGCGGGCGAAGACCCTTCGGGTGGAAACCAAGGCTGGTCCGGTGGTGTTGGAGATCGTCGGGCAGGAGGTGCGGGTATCCATGTCAGATCCGGGCCTGCCCCGCTTGGGGAAGGAGATCATCGCGGCCGGTCGGCGGGTGAAGCTGGATTTTCTCAACACCGGCGTGCCGCATGCGGTGGAGTTTGTACGTTCGGTGAACGGCGTGGAGGTGGAAAAGAACGGGCGGGCGATCCGTTATCACATGGCCTTTGCACCTGCGGGCACCAACGTGAACTTTGTTGCCGTGGGAAGCGGGAGCCGGTTGGAGGTGAGGACCTATGAGCGGGGAGTGGAGGGCGAGACGTTGGCCTGCGGCACCGGGGTGGTGGCGTCCTCGATCCTGGCCTCGGTCCGCAAGGGGGTGAAGCCCCCGGTGAAGGTGCGAACCCGCGGCGGGGATCTGCTGAGGGTTGATTTCACCATGGAAAATGGGCGTCCGCGGAAAGTTACACTCCAAGGCCCGGCCCGGGTTGTCTATAAAGGAGTCTTCCATGTTTGAGGGAACCTACACCGCGCTGGTCACACCCTTCCGCAACGGACAGGTGGACGTGAAGGCGTTTGAGGCCCTGATCGAAAGGCAGGTGGCGGCCGGGATCGAGGGCATCGTGCCGGTGGGGACCACGGGGGAGTCGCCAACCCTCAACATGCAGGAGCACGTCCGGGTGATCGAGTTGGCGGTGCAGTTTGCCCGCAAGCGGATCAAAGTTGTGGCGGGGACGGGTTCGAACAGCACGGCGGAGGCGATCGAGCTCTCCACAGGTGCCCAGAAAGCCAAAGCGGATGCCCTGCTGTTGGTGGCGCCTTACTACAACAAGCCGAGTCCCGAGGGGATGTACCAGCATTTCCGGGCGATCGCCGCGGCGGTCGACCTGCCAATCATGCTCTACAGCGTGCCCGGGCGGTGCGGAGTGGAGATCACCGTGGAGACGATCGGACGTCTGGCCAAGGACTGTCCGACGATCCGTGCAATCAAGGAGGCGGGAGGTAAGCCGGAACGGGTGGATGCCATCCGCCAGGCGGTGCCGGCCAATTTTGAGATTCTCAGCGGGGACGATGGCATGACGGTGGAGTTCATGAAGCGGAGCGCGATCGGCGTGGTCAGCGTGGCCTCGAACCTGATGCCGGCGGAGGTGAAGGCCCTCGTGGATGCGGCGGCCCGCAAGGATTGGAAGATGGCAGAGGAGTTGAACCAGAAGTATGCCGGGGTGTTCCGGGACCTTTTTATCGAGAGCAACCCCGGACCGGTGAAGGCGGCGATGGCGGCCAAGGGATGGCTGGCGGACGAACTGAGGCTGCCGCTGGTGCCGATCACCCAGGCCAGCCGGGAGAAGCTTTTCCGGACTTTGAAGGAAGCGGGTTTGGCCTAGTCTTGCGGGAGGGAAATTTATGGCGACCAGACTCACCATGATCGGATCGAAGGGACGAATGGGGCAGGCGATTCTCAAGCTGGCCCGGGGGGACAGGAACTTCGAGGTGGTCGGTGAAGCCGATCACGGGGATGACCTCTCCAAGGCCATGGCCAAGGCCCAGGTGGTGGTGGATTTCAGCCATCGCTCGGCCACCGAGGCGGTGCTCAAGCAGGTGAGGGCGGTGAAGGCGGCTTATGTCTGTGGGACAACCGGACATACCGAGGCGGAGAGGGGGTTGATCGGGGAAGCTGCCCATCACATTCCAATCATCCATTCGCCCAACTTTTCCCTGGGAGTGAACCTGCTGTTTTATCTTACGGCCCAGGCGGCCAAAGCCCTGCCGGAAGGGTTTGATCCCGAGGTGATCGAGATCCATCACCGGCTGAAGAAGGATGCGCCCAGCGGCACGGCCAAGCGGTTGGTGGAGATTTTGGCCGAGGCGCGCCGCACCAAGCCGGAGGTGGTGGCGCGGCACGGGCGTTCGGGCGAACCGGGAGAGAGGACGGAGGATGAGATCGGGGTGCATGCGGTGCGAGGCGGTGATGTGGTGGGTGACCACACCGTTCTGCTGGCGGGCGAGGGGGAGCGGATCGAACTGACCCACCGGGCGAGCACGCGGGACGTTTTTGCCGTGGGGGCGCTGCGGGCGGCGGGATGGTTGGTGGGCAAGGCACCGCGGATGTACCAGATGGTCGATGTCCTCGGTTTGAGTTGATGCGGGTGGGGATCGGTCTGGGGTCGAACGTGGGCGACCGCTCCAACGAGCTGGCCATGGCAAGAAAATGGCTCAGAGGCATGGATCCTGGAGCGAGGTTTTCCTCGGAATATGAAACGGAACCGGTGGGTTGCTCCCCGGAAACGCCCGGGTTCCGCAATCAGGCCGCGGAGATCCGGTGGAGGGGATCTTTGGAAAATCTTCTGCAGGCGATGCAGGATTATGAGCGGAGCCGGGGAAGACGGACGGTTCGGGGAGTAAACGAGCCGAGAGCGCTGGATTTGGATATTCTTTACGCGGAGGGCCCAGTTGTGCGCACCGGCCGTATGGAGATTCCCCATCCGCGGATGGCAGGGAGGAGATTTGTCATGGAGCCCCTGTCGGAGATTTGTCCCGAGAGGAAAATTCCGGGCCTGCCTGGCACGGTGGCCGAGACGGCCCGTTGGCTTGGGGCGAGGGGAGGTTCCGCATGCCGGCGGATCGGTTGACCCCCGAGCAGTTGAAGAAATGGCCGCGGGGAAAGTTCCTGCTGGCATTGACGGCCTACGACTATCCGATGGGCAGGATCCTGGACGAGGCGGGGGCGGATCTGATCCACGTGGGGGACAGTCTGGGCATGGTGGTGCTGGGTTTGCCGGATACCACCGGGGTGACCATGACTGACATGGTGCGTGCAACCGAGGCGGTGGCCCGGGGTAGGAAAAGGGCGATGATTTCGGCGGATTTGCCTTCGGAAACCTACGGGACACCGGAGGCGTGCGTAAAAAATTCCCAAGCTCTGCTGTCGGCGGGGGCGGATGCGGTGAAACCGGAGGGAGGGCGGGAGATTTTCCCCCAGCTGGAGGCGTTGCAGAAGGCGGGGATTCCCTGGATCGGGCATCTGGGGATGCTGCCCCAGAAGGTGAAGAGTGAGGGGGGGTATAAAAGGAAGGGAAAGAGCGAGGCGGAGGCGCGTCAGATCGAGACGGAAGCGCGGGAACTGGAGTCGAGGGGGGCGTGCGCCATTGTGCTGGAGCTGGTGGAGCCCGAGGTGGCGGCCCGGGTGACGGAGGGGTTGTCTGTTCCGACGATCGGAATTGGGGCCGGGAAAGGGACAACCGGGCAGATCCGGGTGACGCACGACCTGCTTGGGTTGACCCCGTGGTTTAAGCCGGGGTTCGTGAAGGAGGATCTGGGTTTGGCGGAAAAGATCGGCGCGATGGTTGCAGGGATCAGGAAGATCGGGCGCGGCGGGCCTGGATGAAGGAGCGGACGGCGAAGGCGATGTAGGCGAGGGAGAGGGCGGCGTTAATCGATTGGGTGACGATGGCAGCGGGGCGCTCGGCGGTATGGTCGAGAACGGAGGGGAGTCGGGTGAGGGAGCGGGCGGTGCCGGCGAAGGCTAGAAGGGCGATGAGAACGGCGGTGTGCATGACATGCATGCGGAGATTTTCCTTTTTGGCGGCGAAGCCGAGGATCAGGAGGACGAGGCCGAACCCGGCGGGGATAAGGGCGGTTTTGTGGGTGGAGCCGGTGAGGACGAAGCCGGCAATGCCGAGCAGGATGTAGGCAAAGGAGAAACCGATGGTCAGGTTGGACATGGGGATAGGATGGGGAATTGCGGCGGGAGAGGAAAGAACGATTCGAGGCAGGGGGGCTTGGCAGGGAGCGCAGGATGGAGGAAGATACCGTACTTGCCGGCTTAGCTCAGGGGTAGAGCAGCGGTTTTGTAAACCGCTGGTCGTCGGTTCAAATCCGACAGCCGGCTCGGCTGAGGGGTTGAGTAGGGATCGACTAGGCGCATAGCATCAACTTTATGACGTTTGGTTTTCTCTGGGCTTTGCCGGATCTGGTGATTGTCTTTCTTTTCTTCGTTCTTTTTGCGGCATTGGGACTGATTCTTCCGAAGCTTGGGCAGAGGCTTTGCGGTCGGATGATCAACGAACCGGAGACACGGTTGGTGGACCGAACCCAACGGGGGTTGCGGGCCTTTTTGGTCTTCCTTCTGGCGCTGACCCTGAACGACGTGAGGGAGAAGTTTGTGCGTTTGGACTTGGAGGCGGCCCGTGAGGCTGGGGAGATCAAACAGTTGCACCGGGTCCTGGAAATCGATCCATCGCCACAATCCAAACGGGAGCGCGAGTTGTTACGGGACTACGCGTCGGCGATCGCTGATGACGAATGGAAAACCCTCGAGGCTCACCCGCCCTCCCTATCGCCGAGAGCGGAGCAGATCCTGTCCGAGTTGAGGGCACTGGCCAAAACCCGGGCAATCAACGCAAAAAATGGTGACGGCAACGAACTATGGATCGGCCTTAATCAGTTGGAGGATCTGAGACAGGGGAGATTGCAAAAAGCACAGTCGTCCACCGCCCCACTGTTCTGGATCGTCATCGGGTTGATGATGGTGCTGGAGTGCCTGATGACAACGGAGTCAAAGATGACTCCTCGCCGGAAGCTGACCTTGGGTGGGTATTACGGATGCCTGGGAATGATCATTGGGCTGATCCTGATCTTTGAGAGGCCGTTTAGCGGGGCGACCCGGTTATCGCCCGAGCCTTTCAGGCAGGTGGCGCAGTTGGATAGGGGATGATGAGTAGGATTAGGATGAAGGTGAGCACTAAGAGCGGAGATTTGAAAGGGGGAAAGAGTTTTTCACATGTTTTGAAAAGATCTGTTGACATGGAATCTGCGACTTTTTACACCTAAATTCATGAAAAACACCCTCCGTATGGCGGTTCTAACAGTGATCACCTTGGCCTCCTCCCTGGCCATGGCTGATACCGGTTCCAAGGGAAGCAGCAGCAAGGACGCGGTGGCGGACGAGGCTCTGGCAGTGCCGGATATCCTGTTCTGTCGCCCGGTCGGTTTGGCTGGGTGCGCTTTGGGATTCACCGCATTTGTGGTCACCTCGCCATTTACGGCGATGGCCGAGTGCGTCGACGAATCCTGGGACACCTTGGTGGTGACTCCCGGTGAGTGGACATTTGTCCGCAGCCTGGGTGATTTTGGCGACGGCAAATAAGCTGAGCGGTTTTAAAGAAAGGGGCGGCTCTTGCGAGCCGCCCTTTTTTATTTCCGGAAAAAACAGGCTTTTCGTTAAGGTGGTGACGTATCCTGAACGAAAAACGTGATTGCCTACTACACACATAACTTAAGCCCGTACCTGATCGAATTCGGAGGCGGTTGGGGGATACGGTACTATGGGTTGGCGTATGTTCTGGGTTTTCTGGCCTGGTACCACGGTTTGAAATGGTTCCGGTCCAAGGGATGGTCCTCTCTGAATGACGCGCAGATCTCCGAACTCCTTTTTTACACAGTGTTGGGGGTGCTGATTGGCGGACGTCTGGGATACTGCCTCCTCTATGACTGGGCGGAGACGCTCAGAAATCCGGTCAGCATGATTGCTTTTTGGAGCGGTGGAATTCGGGGAATGGCCAGCCACGGTGGAATCGTGGGGGCGTTGGCCGGATTTCTTTATTGGGCCCGAAAAAACCGGGTGGATGGATGGGCAGTGGCGGACAATGCGGCGGTCCTTGCGCCGGTGGGCATTTTTCTGGGTCGGATCGCCAATTTCATCAACGGGGAGCTTTGGGGGAGGGTCAGTCAGGTGCCTTGGGCGGTGATTTTTCCCGATTCGGGGTCGAGGGAACCACGGCATCCCTCGCAAATTTATGAAGCGATCGGGGAGGGCCTGGTTCTTGGTCTCACGATGTTTGGACTTAGGTCAAAAAACCCGAAGCCCAGCGGGCAGGTCACCGGGGCATTCTTTATTGTCTACGGGATGGTCCGGATCGGGTTGGAGTGTCTCCGTGAACCCGACGCTGGCGATCCAATGTGGGCGGGACTGAGCCGGGGACAGTGGTTTTCCGTTTTGCTGATGCTGGCCGGCGCAGGAGTGTGGGGAGGGAGGAAGAGGAAAAGGATTTAAGATTATAGATGAGGATTAGCCGAGTCAGAGTTTGATCATGACGTGGCGGGGAACGGTGTAGTCCTCCAGGGCAAAGAGGGAGAGATCCTTGCCGTAGCCGGAGTGTTTCAGACCGCCGTGGGGCATTTCGTTGACCAGCATGAAGTGGGTGTTGACCCAAGTGCAGCCATAACGCAGGGCGGCCGCGACTTTCATGCCCTTCGATAGGTCCCGAGTCCAGACGGAGGAGGAGAGGCCATACTCCGATTGGTTGGCCCAGCGGATGGCTTCGTCGGTGGTTTTGAACCGGGTGACAGAGACGACGGGACCGAAGACCTCGTGCTGGACGATCTCGTCCTCCTGATGGGCTCCTGAAAGAAGGGTGGGCTGAAAGAAGAAGCCCTTGCCCGGGGCGGCGGAACCTCCGGTGACGGCCTTGATGTGTTTGCGTTCGGTTGCGCGGGCCACATAGCCGAGGACGCGGTCGCGGTGTGCGGAGGTGATGAGGGGCCCCAGCTCGTTGTCCTCATCCTTGGGCTTGTTGTACTTGAGGGAAGAGACGGCACGGCCGAGTTCCGCGACAAGGTCGTCGTGGATCTTGGGCCCGGCGTAGACCCGGCAGGCGGCCGTGCAATCCTGCCCGGCATTGTAGAAGCCGAACTTGCGGACCGCGGAGACAAGTTCCTCCAGATCGGCGTCGTCGAAGACGATGACGGGGGCCTTGCCGCCCAGTTCGAGGTGGGTGCGTTTGATGTGGGATGCGGCGGCGGCGAGGACCTTGGTGCCGGTGGAGATGCTGCCGGTGAGGGAGACCATACGGACAAGGGGATGGGAGATGAGGGCCTGCCCGGTGGTGGAGCCCCGACCGGTCAGAAGGTTAACCACGCCGGAGGGAAGCAAATCGGCCAAGGTGCGCCCCAGGTGGAGGGCGGTCAGAGGGGTGAATTCGGAGGCCTTGAGGACGACGGAGTTTCCCGCGGCCAAGGCAGGGGCAAGTTTCCATGCGGTCATCATGAGTGGGTAGTTCCAGGGGGCGATGGAGCCAATGACGCCAACGGGATCCCGGCGCAGCATGGAAGTATGGCCGGCAAGGTACTCCCCGGCGGAGGGACCGGAGGTGCAGCGGGCGGCGCCGGCAAAGAAACGGAAGCAGTCGGATACGGCCGGGATTTCGTCTGCGAGGAATGCGTGCCGGGGTTTGCCGGTGTTGCGGCACTCGAGGTCGGCGTAGGTCTCGGCCTCAGCCTCGATCCGATCGGCCAGTTTTAGGAGAAGGTTGGAGCGTTCGGCCGGAGTGGTGTGACCCCAAGCGGCGAAGGCCTTTTCTGCGGCGTGTGCGGCGAGATCGACCTG
Organism: Verrucomicrobiota bacterium; assembly: GCA_010028775.1. Taxonomy (GTDB): domain Bacteria; phylum Verrucomicrobiota; class Verrucomicrobiia; order Methylacidiphilales; family Verrucolacustridaceae; genus Verrucolacustris. The sequence continues at coordinate 11,746 of RHAF01000026.1, forward strand.
TTTGAGGGTGGCTTCCGGGATTCGGGCGAAAACCTCGCCGGTACGGGGATCAATCACGGGCTGGGGCTCGCCCTCCCCCGCGACCAGCTTGCCGCCGATGAGGAGACGTGTCTCCAAAGCCTGGGAGGTCTTCGGCACCGGACCAGTTTAAGGCTTCCGGGAGGGGGTTGCCAAGGTGTACAAAACCGAGCCGGAGACGGGGATTGAACCCGTGACCCTCTGTTTACGAAACAGATGCTCTACCACTGAGCTACTCCGGCGATGAATGGATTGTAGGGCAGGTGAAGGTGGGCAGACAAACCCTGCGTCATCCCGGAAAGCGGGGTTGGAAAAGTGTCGAATTTGGGGCATGCTTTAAGTTTTATGTCCTCCGCCCAATCCGTTTATCTGGACTGCAATGCGACCACGCCGCTGGAACCGGCGGTGGCGGCGGTGATGCGTCATTATTTTGAGGAGGAGTATGGGAACGAGGGCAGTCGAACCCATGCGTTCGGTGTCCGGGCCAAGGAGGCAGTGCAAAAGGCCCGCCGGCAGGTGGCGGAACTGCTTGGAGCCAAGCCCGAGGAGGTGATCTTCACCAGCGGTGCGACCGAGAGCAACAACCTGGCCATTCTCGGTCTGGGGAACTGGGGCAGACAGCACGGCAAAACACACATCATCACCACGCGGATTGAGCACAAGGCCGTGCTGGAGCCCATCGACCACCTGGCCAAGGACGGTTTTGAAGTCGACCTGGTGGCTCCGGACAAGGAGGGTCGGGTGGAGGCGGAAAAGATCATCCGACTGCTCCGTCCGACGACGATGTTGGTCTCGGTGATGCATGCCAACAATGAGACGGGGGTGATCCAACCGATCGGGGAACTGGCCGATGCTTTGGCCCACCATCCTGCCTGGCTGCATGTGGATGCGGCGCAGACGTTCGGCAAGCTGATCGAACCGTTACGGCATGGGCGTATCGACCTGATCAGCGCCAGCGGGCACAAGATTTACGGACCCAAGGGTGTCGGGGTTTTGGTGGTCCGGCAACGTGGCAAGCAGAAGGTTCCCCTGATGCCGTTGGTTTTCGGAGGGGGTCAGGAGCAGGGGCTTCGTCCGGGCACCCTGCCGGTACCGCTGATTGCCGCCTTTGGTGAGGCCGCCGAACTGGGACAACAGCATCATGCCGAGAGAGAAAGAAAGTGCCTCGATTTTCGCTCCCGCTTTCTGGAAGCGATCGCACCTCTAAAGGCCAAGATCCACGGACGGGAAGGACAGGTCATGCCCCACACGGTCAACGCCTCGTTCCCCGGGCTTAGCGCCGAGGAGACGATGTTAAGGCTGAAGGATCTGGTGGCGGTATCCAACGGCTCGGCCTGTACGTCCGCCAGTTACCAGCTCAGCCATGTTTTGACGGCGATGGGATTAGGTAAGGATGAGATCATCGGGGCGGTGCGATTCTCCTGGTGTCACCTGACGCCGGAGTTGGATTGGAAGGCCATGGTGGAGAAATTGCGAGGCTAAAAGGCCCGGGGGAGGAAGGTGGAAAGGTGCAGGCGGGAAGCATAACGCAGAAAAGGAACTAAGTTTCGGTGGGGACCCCGATTTCCATGCCCAGATTGCGTGCGAGACGGATGGCATCGGCGGGCAGGGGCGGGCGATGCCCCTGAATTTCCTTCAGGTCGGTGAGGTGCATCCGGTTGCGGACCAATCCAACCATTGATCCATGCTCGCCTTGATTGAGCGCCAAGACAGCGAATTCACCCATCCGGCTGGCGAGGAACCGGTCGGCAAAACTGGGGGATCCCCCGCGTTGGACGTGTCCGAGGACGGTGAGGCGCACCTCCTGCTGCAGGCGATCTCCAGCGGTGGAGATCAGCCGGTCCATGAACTGTTGGCCGGTGCAGACGCCCTCGGCCACGACGACGACGCTGTTGTTGTGGCGGCGGAGTCGGCGGCGGGTGAGGTTGTCGATGATCTTATCCATGTCATAGCGAAACTCCGGAATGACGGCGACCTGGGAACCGGAGGCGATGGCGCTCATCAGGGCAAGATAGCCGTGATTACGGCCCATGACCTCGATGATGAAGCAGCGGTTGTGGGAGGCGGCAGTGGCCTTGATCATGTCGATGAGGTGTAGGACGGTGTTGAGGCAGGAGTCGGTCCCGATACAAAGTTCGGTCCCGGGGAGATCGTTGTCGATCGAGCAGGGAAGGCCGATGACACGGTAGCCGTGGCTGGCCAAGGCATGGGCGCCGGCAAGGGAGCCGTCCCCTCCGAGCACCAGCAGGGCTTGGATGTTTTCCCTCTTGAGAATTTCGACGGCCTCCAATTGGGCGGCCTGTTCCTTGAAGCGGAGGCAGCGGCTGGTGGAGAGAATGGTCCCGGCGTCGCGAATCCGGCCGCTGACCTCAACGGTTCCCAGGGTCATGAACTCCCGGTCAAAGATCCCCTGGTACCCATTTTGAATGCCGACCACCTCGATCCCCAGGCTGATGCCGGTGCGGACAATCGAGCGGATGGCCGGGTTCATGCCGGGGGAGTCGCCTCCCGAGGTGATGACGCCGATGCGTTTGAGCATGGGAATGATCATGGACAAAACTCGCCCCGGAGGCGAGTGCTGAGGGCTCGGTAAAGATGAAGATTAAGATGAAGATGAAGAACGCAGGGAAGCATTCAACAGGTGCTTCGAGAGGAATGGGGCGGTGCGGGAGGTTTTGCAGGTAGCCACGTGCTCGGGAGTGCCCTGGCTGACGATTTTCCCGCCCGCCTCCCCGCTTTCAGGTCCGATGTCGATGAGATAATCTGCTTCGGCAAGGACGTCGAGGTGGTGTTCGATGACCACCACGCTGTGGCCGGAATCGACAAGACGATGCAGAAGATCCAAAAGGCGGCGGACGTCGGCCAAATGGAGGCCGACGGTGGGTTCCTCGAGCAGGAAAAGATGATGGGCGGGACGACGTGCCCGGCCGCGGGTGTGGGCATGGTCGGCAGCGATCTGGGCGGCGGCCAGCTCGGTGACGAGTTTGAGGCGTTGGGCCTCCCCTCCCGACAGGGTTGGGCTGGTTTGGCCGAGTTGGAGATAACCAAGACCGGTTTCAGTGAGAAGCCGGCAGGGGGTTGCCAGGCGCGGGTGGGGTGCAAAAAATTCAGCCGCCTGTTCGGCGGACATGGACAGAGCCTGTTGGATGGAAATATCCCGGTACCGAATGGCAAGGATTTCCGGTTTCCAGCGCAGACCGTTGCACTCCTCGCAGCGCACGTCGGCGGGCGGAAGAAAGCTCATCTGAACACGGATGGTGCCAGCACCGTCACAGGCAGCACATCGGCCAGGGCCGGCGTTGTGGGAAAAGTGGGAGGCGGTAAAGCCCGACTGTTTGGCGGCAGGAAGATTGGCGAACAGGGCACGTAAGTCGTCCATCCATCCCAGGTAGGTGGCCACGGTGGAGCGGGGGGTCTTGCCGATGGGAGATTGGTCCACCTCCACCACGCGGTCGATGGATTCGGTGCCATGGATGGACTTCCATCGGGGATCCTTCTTTTTTCTTTCCGGTGAAGCGGCAGGAAGCAGGATTTCGCGGACCAAGGTGCTTTTTCCGGAACCGCTGACGCCGGAAAGTGCAGTGAGGCGGTGCAAGGGAAGGGAAACATCCAAACCGTGGATATTTCGGGCGGTGGCCCCCCGGACCCTAATCCAGTTGGTGGAAGAATCGATCGCACGACGATTTCCGCGAGCCGGATGCCGGATGGGTTCACCCAAGAGTCGGGCCGTGGCGGATCGTCCCTTGGCATCGATCTCCCTCCAATTTCCCTCGGCTACAATCTCCCCCCCGTGCACGCCGGCCCCCGGACCCAGATCGATGATATGGTCGGCGGCCCGCATGGTGTCCTCGTCATGCTCGACCACAACGAGGGAATTTCCCCGATCGCGTAGGCCGTGAAGGATCTCCAAGAGCTTCTGGTTGTCGCGGGGATGAAGGCCGATGGTCGGCTCGTCGAGGACATAGAGGACCCCCTGGAGGTTGGAGCCTAGTTGGGCGGCCAACCGGATCCTTTGGGATTCGCCGCCGGAGAGGGTTGGAGCGGAGCGGTCGAGATTGAGGTAATCGAGCCCGACATGGCGGAGGAAGTGGAGGCGCTGTTTGATCTCCGGCTCAATATCCCGGACGATGACCTTTTCCCGTGGGTTGAAACGGAGCTGCTCGAAGAACTTCTCAAAATCACGCACAGACATGGCGTTGATTTCCGGCACGGTTTTACCGCCGAAACGGACGGCACAGGCGACCGGGTTGAGTCGGGCACCCTTGCAGGACGGGCAGGGTAGGAGGTCACCCTCGGAGAGCTCTTCGCGAGCCCACTCCATCTTCTGTTCCTTTTCCGCATCGTCATCTCCGTCGACCTCGGGGGGGTGGTTAAAAACCGTGCCGTAACCCTGGCATTCCGGACACCAGCCGTGCGGACTGTTGAAGGAGAAAAGCCGGGGGTCGAGTTCATCGAAGGAGCGACCGGAGCCCGGGCAGAAAAGGTGGTGACTGTAGATGGTCGACCTGCCTTGGGGATCCATTGCGTAGAGGGTGCCTTTTCCAAGGGAGAGAGTCTG
>RHAF01000027.1 GCA_010028775.1 Verrucomicrobiota bacterium
GGGGCGTCGCCGATGTTGTTTGATGTGGTGGACGATCCATCCGAGAAGACCGACCTGGCTTCACAGCATCCCGAGATTGTCCAGGAACTAAGCTCTGCGCTTGAGGAATATTCCCGGGACTTACCCAAAAAAGATCGCCGCCGTTCCGGGGGAGGAAGCAAAAAGCGCCCCCGCGCTCCCACGAGCTAAGGCATCCTCTTTCCACCAAGGCGGCTGGTGCACACCTCATTTATTTGATTTATCAGAGGGAACAATCGTGACGTCGGTGATCTCCATCTTTGCGTGGGTATCCCGCCGACAGCCCCGAATGAGATAAACGTCCCCCTTCTGCACCAGATTTCCCCGGAGAAACTGAAAAGCATTTTCATCCCCTTTTAAATTATCGGGGATTTCGTTAATTTTATCATAAGGGCGGTTTTCCAAGCGGAGGCCTGAATTTCTGCCCGTTGCGTCAAATAACCAAAAAAATGGCGATCCTGGCGGAGCTTTTTCCAAAACGGCCAAAGTCTCTGGCGATAGGTGTTGTTTTAGCCCCTCCAAACTATTCTCCATCATAAAGTCACTTCCCCAGTAAGTCCTCGTCTCCGCCCCCCGTTCCAAAAGAAAACGGCTGTGGTCCATGCTAAAGTAAGCCTCGCCCGATTTTGTGCCTTCCCCCGTCAGACTCATTTCCCCCTCCCTTGACTGCACCGCCCAGCGAATGCCCACGGTTGTGACAGGAACCAGTTTGATGGTCTGATTTTTCTTCTCTCCGGGTTGCAACAAAACCTCTTCCTGCTTTTCCCCACCTGGGCTTTCACCCCTCAGGGTAAACCCGCCTGGAGAGATCCCGTCGATTTTGTATTTCCCGTCCGCATCGGTTCGCGTCAGCGTCCAATCACAAAGTCGCACGATGGCATGGCTGACCGGTTTGTCGTTTCGGTCCACGACCATTCCCTCCAATGAGGCACTCTCTCCCTCCGTAATCTTTTCCAAACGAATCTCCGCCTTGGCGACCGCCTGGCCTTCTGGAACGAGGTTTTTGGGTTCTCGAATCTGTTTGTATCCGGGTGCTTGCACTAGAAGCGGTAGGCTTTGCCCTTTTCGAATGGGCAAGGCCAAGGTCGGCGTAACTTTTCCCGTGCGGTCTTCTCCCGCCACCAGCACGACTTCCGACCATCTCAAATCCTCCGGTTTGACCAACTGGATGACCAGCCAGTTGCTTTCCCGTAAAGCATCCGCAGCAGCAGGCTCAAGATATTTCACCAAACCATCGGTATCCCCACTTTTTTCCATCGCTTGAATTTTTTCCCGATCCGGCTCAAAAACCTTGTCGGCAAGCGCTTGTAAATTCTCCGAAAGTGTCATCCCGCCTTTTTTTCTAGCGGTCATGATTTTGCGAAGAAAAGGGCCCGCGGGTTCGTAACCGGTGGTCTTAAAAAAGGGTTTTTCCATCTCTGCATTGATAAAAACGAGAGTCGGATATCCACCCCGACCAAATCGTTCGTTTAACTGTTTATCTTCATATGCCTTGACCCAAATAAAATCCTGCAAGGCGTCACGGATGGCAGGGTCTGGCAAGGTTTCCGACTCCAACGATTTACACGGACCACACCAGGTGGCCGTCAGCATTAGGAAAATGGGTTTTTTTTCCGTCTTGGCTTTAATCAAGGCTTCCGCATATGAGGATTCCCAAGGCAAATCAGTCTTTGTTTCGACCTGCCTTTGCCTGATGGCCCCCTCGGGCATGGCAGAGGGAACCCCAAACCAATGGGAGGCCAGCAAGATTATGCAAAGGAAATTGGGGAATTTCATCGATGCTTTTCAGGGCAAGAGCCGACCGACCAAGGCACTGAGGGCGCGGTTATCGGCGCGGCCGGCGGCTTTGGCCTGACAAGCCTTCATCACCGCCCCCATGGCTTTTTTGTCGGTGGCGCCCAGTTCCGCAATGACCTCTTGGACCAATTTTTCCAACTCCGCCTCAGACATGGCGGCAGGAAGATAGGCTTCGAGGATCTTCATTTCGGCTTTCTCCTTGCTGACCTGATCCTCCCGACCCCCTTTGGAGAAAGCCTCGATCGAGTCCTGTCGTTTTTTGATCTCTTTGCGTACAGCGGCTAGGACGTCCTCGTCCTTGGCGGCACCTTCCGCCCCGTATTTTTCAATCACGGCATATTTGACCGCGGACTTCAGCATGCGGAGGACGCCCAGCCTTTCCGATTCCTTCGCTTTCATGGCTTCCTTGATCTGTTCGTCGATTTTCAGGGCTAGACTCATGGATTCACTCAACAGGGGTGCAGCCTCCGGGTCAATGGGGAAGCAACGAATCTTTGCCCAGAGATGCAAAACCGGGCTAGAAGATTGGATGCGTTGGAAACCCTCAGAGGCTCAGTGGGCCCTTCTTTGGATCGGAGTAGTCACTTGCTTTCGACTTTGGTTCGCACCCCACCTCGATCTGGTCGGCGATGAGGCCCACTACTGGGAATGTGGCCGCTCGCTGGATTGGAATCATTATGGCAAGGGGCCAGGTGCCGCTTTGGTCATCCGAATTTTCACCCTGATATTGGGGGAGCATGTTTGGGCCGTCCGTCTCCCGGCAGTTTTGCTTTCAGCCGGGACCGGTTGGCTGATCTTTCTTCTGGGAAGAACCTTTTACAGTGACCGGGTCGGTTTGGCCGCCGTGGTGGCGGCCTCCGTGATGCCCCTTTTCGCCATCGGAAGCATTCTGATGACCATCGACCCCCTCAGCGTTTTCTTTTGGGGTGTGGCGGCGCTTTCTTTTTGGTCGGCGGTGCTAAGCGAAAAGAAAAGACACTGGATCCTGACCGGCCTATGGGTGGGACTGGGCTTTCAATGCAAATATACCAATGCGGCGGAATTGGTCTCCTTCGCCCTTTTTCTGATACTAACGCCCGGTCGGAGAAAGTTCCTGATCTCCGGACGCATGCTCCTCCTTTTGTTTGCTTTTGCCCTTTTGGCTCTACCGATCGTGATTTGGAACGCTTTATATGGCTGGGTGACCGCCCTGCACGTTTTTGAGGGGGGCGATCTGGATCGTGGGTTTCATCCGGACTGGGGAAAGTTTGCCGGGTTTTGGCTCTTGCAGGCGGTGGTGGTTTCGCCGCTGCTTTTTCTCTTCATGTTGGCGGGGTCCCTGCGTCCCATTGTGGGTAAATTCGGCCGTGAAGGCTCGACCTACCTCCTTTCACTCTTTTGGCCGCTTTTTGGTGGCTATGCGTGGATCAGTCTGAACAAAACGGCCAACGGAAACTGGACGGCCCCGGCACTGTTGGCGGGGTTGATTCTGGGCAGCGCTTGGGCCATGCATAACATCCAAAGTGGAGCCCGGAAATGGAAATGGGTGGTTGTGTCGGGTCTGGTTATCGGCTTGGTGGAAACCGCGCTGCTGCACGACTTTCTCCCGCTCCATTTCAAAAACAATCCACTGGACCGGGCCAAGGGATGGAAGGATCTGGCAGGGGAGGCAGAGAAGGTCAGGCGGCAGGTGGGAGCGGACTTTGTCATCGCGGACGAATACCAAACCGCAAGCCTGCTCTCCTTCTACCTGCCAGATCAGCCCCGGGCTTTTACCCCAGATTGGCCACAGGTCATGACCCAATACTCCCTTTGGCCCAGTTATCGGGAAAAGTTTCCTGCTGGGAGCACCGGACTTTATGTGGCGGAACAGCCGAACGCCTTGCCTCCCATCCTTCGGGATTTTGATCAAGTTCGGGTCGTTGCCACCTACCGCAGATCCACCTGGGGCCAGCCCACTGGTCCGACCTTCCATTTCTATGAATGCCGCGGCCTGAAGAGTGGACAACCCACCAGCTGGCGCGACAGGCTGGAGTATACCCGGCAACAAAAGAAACCGTGAGAATCCTCTATCGTACCCTGACAACCCAGATGATGGCTGCAACCGCGGGGGCCGTGGCGGTGCTTTCCCTGATCATAGTGTTGGGGAATGCCTTTAAGCAGATCTTTGAGTTGCTGGTCAATGACGAACTGCCTCTTTCCCTGATTTTCAAGATGGTTGGATTGCTGATCCCCCAGGCCCTGACATTTACCATGCCCTGGGGCATCCTGGTTGCGGCTTTGATCGTCTTTGGGAGGATGTCGCAAGACTTGGAGTTGCAGGCCATTCGAGCTGCGGGAATCGGGCTGATTCCCTTGGTCGCTCCGGTCATTCTTTTCGGTCTCTTTCTTTCTTTTGTCTGTTTTTACAACAATGCGGTCCTTGTTCCTGTGACCCTGCAGAAATTCAAGTCAGTCCTTTTGGACATCGGAAGGGACAACCCGGCCTTCCTGATCCGGGCGGGGGAGGCGATGGACCGTTTTCCCGGATATCGCATCTACATCGGTCAAAAGAACGGAACCGAGCTGACCGACATTCATATTTGGGAGCTGAGCCCATCGGGGGTTCCCCGGCGCAATATCAGGGCGGAGAGGGGATCGCTCTCCGCGGACTTGGACGACCTGAGTCTGACCATCACCCTGCAGAAGGCACGCCAGGAGGAAAGGGGGGAAAACCCAAATGACCTTGGCTCGATCCGTGCGGGGTTGAGTGCTGACCAACTCCCGCTGAAAATCTCGCTACGGGGTTTTCTCAATCCGGAGGACCTCCAGGACATCCGGATTGCAGCTTTGGGGGACCTGACCAATCGGATTCTTCGCCCTGTGGAGGGCTACGTGGATCCCAAACAGGTCTATCCCATGCTCACGGAGATGCAAAAGCGGATCAGCTTTGCCTTGGCTCCTTTTACCCTTCTGCTGGTGGGAATCCCGTTGGGAATACGGGTGCAAAGAAAAGAAACCTCCGTGGGTGTGGTCATTAGTTTTTTTGTGGTGATGGCCTACTACGCGTTGATCCTTTTGGCGGAGGGGCTGAAGAACCGGGGAGGGGCTTATCCCGAACTGATTGTTTGGCTTCCCAATCTGATCTTACAGGCTTACGGCTTCTTTCTGCTTTGGAGGGCGAATTTCCAGCAGAGTTAGCCCTATTTCTTGAGGCCGTGGGAGCCGATGAAGACGAATGCCAGACTCCAACCCGAAAAGGCCAGAAGAAAAAAGGGAACCTGCAAGGAGAGCGGTAGTCCGTAAAGAAAGATGAGGAGGGGGCCCCAATAGATAAAGTCGGGGATGATGAGGGGCAGGACGCGGTCGCGATAAAGTTGCCAATTCCAGGACCGGAGAATTCGCGAGGGTGACCAACCCAATTCCAGCCAAAGGAAATAGCTAACGCTCAAGGGTAGCGCGATCCAAGGTACAAAGCCTCCGAAATCGAGGATGATTTTGGGTAGGACCACCCTCCATTGCGGGCCAATGCCGAATAGGTGGGCTTGTAATAAATAAAAAAGATCCACCATCCATCCGGTAAATGCGAAAAAAAGAAAATTGCATCCCAAGCGCCGGGTTCGGGCCCAATCCCATGATCGATCGGGACCGACGATTGTGCGAACAGACTCCGGCAAAAGAGTGCCGGCCACAGCCGTCAAAATCGCGGAGAGAGCCATGCCCCCGGAATTCTTCCAAGCGGCAAAAGCATCGCAAGAGGCCTGAACGAGGGGAAAGTGCCCGTAGCTGAAATACAGGGCTATGGCGATGGCCTGAAAAAAAAGAAAAACGCGGTAGAAATTTCGAACCGCCAGGATGCCCGGGCGAAGCGCGTCTTGTAGGGACCAGGGAGAGGGCAAGCCTTCAGGCCTCGAACGAGGTTCCACACCCGCAGGTCTGCTTGGCTTTAGGATTGATGATCTTGAAGCCCGTGTGTGTCAACTCCTCCTCATAATCAAGGGTGCAGCCATCCAGAAGTTCGACACTATCTGCAGCCAAAAAAAGGCGGACTCCATCGTGTTCCAAGGTTCGATCATCCTGTTGGGCAGGAGCAACGTTCATGCCATAGGAAAGCCCCGCACATCCGCCTTTTTCAACAAAGAGCCTGAGACCATGCTCGAGACCTTTGTGTCCGGTAAGCTGGCGGATTTGTCGGGCTGCCTCTGGGGTGATCTGGATCACGGGTAAAGCATAACTCTCGGGATGTTGGGTGTCAAAAAACCCGGAAATTTCACTGGTCGGGTGATGGAGACAATTGAATGATAGATCGATGAGCCGTTGGTGCACCATAAACTCGTCCCTGGTCCTCCTGATCGCAGTCTGCGCTGTCGCGATGAGTGTGGAGCCACCTTTCTCATCGGTAGAAGGGGATTCGAAGTTCGTGGTTTTAGCCCAGGGCTGGGCGGACGGGGTGGGAGGGAATCGGCCTGATGAGTTGAATCAGATTCTGGATCAGCAATACCAGCACATTCATGGAACGGGACTGTTGGAGACCAAGGCGCAATTCCTCGAGGCACTGCGGAATGGAAGCCGGAAATACCAACCCATCCATCTGGAGGAATTGGAGGTCAAAAACCACGAGAACTTTGCCCTAGTGACCGGCAAGTTTCCCCTGAAGGCGGAGGTGGGCGGGAAGGTGATCGAAGGGGTCAACCGCTTTTGCATGATCCTGATCCGTCGGGCGGAAGGATGGAAAATTCTCCAATTCCAAGCCACCGCCCTTCCGGCCAAGAGTTAACCGTTTCCTTTGCGGTTGGGCAGGTCAGTTGATTCTGCCAAGATCCTTCCATGCACGGCATTGAGTTGGTTCAGGATCTGGCTCTGGTCATGGCTTCGGCCGCCGTGGCGACGGTGATCTGCCAAAAACTGCGGCAACCTGTGGTGCTCGGATACATCCTGGCCGGAATGCTGATTGGGCCGAACACCCCACCATTCAGTTTTGTCACGAACGAGAATGAGATCAAAACCCTGGCTGATTTGGGGGTTGTGCTTCTCATGTTCTCCGTGGGGCTGCATTTCAGCTTCCGGAAACTTCGGGAAGTCGGGTTGGTGGCAGTGGTGGCCGCCGTGATTGAGATCGTGGGTATGTTTTTTTTGGGCAAACAAATGGGGCACTTCTTTGGCTGGGGCAACATGGAGGGTGTTTTTCTGGGAGCCACACTGGCCATCTCCTCGACGACCATTATTGCTAAGACCCTCGAGGGTTTGGGTCTTCTCCGTCAGGGTTTCAGCCAGGTGGTCTTTGGGATTCTAATTGTCGAAGATATCCTCGCCATCGCCCTGATGGGGATTCTGACGAGTCTGGGGACGACCGGGGGGGCGGGCTGGTATGTAACCGCAGGAACTCTGGTCAAGCTTGCGGCTTTTTTTGTCACCGTGGCGGTCGGTGGTTTTTTACTGGTTCCCCGGCTGATCCGCATGGCCGGGCAAACACGGATGGATGAGGTTCTTCTTGTGACCGTTCTTGGACTGGTTTTTGGTTTGGCTCTCTTTGCCCAGAAAATCGGATTTAGCGTCGCCTTGGGCGCTTTTCTTATGGGAGCCGTCTTGGCAGAGGTGAAGGAGGTCCACAGGATCGAACGTCTGGCAGCGCCGGTGAGGGATCTTTTTAGCGCCATCTTCTTCACCTCCTCGGGCATGTTGATGAAATTCGACCTTTTGCCTCATGAAATCGGGCAGTTGGCGGCCATCACCCTTGCGGTGGTTCTTGGAAAGCCACTCTTCACCACGTTTGGGGCCTTGTTAGGTGGGTGTGATCTTAAGGGGGCGATCCGCTCCGGATTAAGCCTGGGCCAAATCGGAGAGTTCTCCTTCATTATCAGCACCCTGGGAATCACGATGGGTGTTGTCTCCTCGCGGATCTATTCCCTCACGGTGATGGTGGCCGCCATCACAACCCTGACCACGCCCTATTTGGTCCAGGTATCGGCGCCGCTCGGAGACTGGGTTGAACATCGCGGCCCGCGCTCTTGGTTGCAGTTTTGGCGGACTTACCATGCCTGGTTCAGAAGTCTTCAGGGAAGCCGGGGAGACAAACATCATGCCGCCCGTCTGTTTGTCCGTCGATTGATGGGACAACTGGCGATCCAACTTGCCTTGATCACGGCTCCGTTTCTTGGAGCGGCGGGATTGTGGCGCACCTACCACGGGCGGATGCCCGAGGGCATCCGGACTCTTGGGTGGATGGAGTTGGCCTATTGGATGGGGGCGATGATTTTGGCTTTGCCCATCCTCGTGGCATGGATCCGCAAGTACCATGCGTTGGTGGTTTTGCTGTCGGAGTTGGCTTTTCCCAGACCCCTGGCCGAGGGAAGCGTGGAATCGGCGCGCCGTCTGACCTTGGTGGTTTTTTCCGCCGCAGGCTACAGCCTTTTGGTTTTTTACCTCTTGTTGATCAGCTCTCCCCTTCTGCCTTCCATCCACATCCTGTTGGTGGCGGTGGGGTTTACTTTTGTGGCTTTTCTGATCATGAGGCGTCGTCTGGTTCGCCTTTACGCCTCCGGTCAGGCGGCGATCCGGGAAACTTGGGAATCCGTTCCCACCCAGGACTCCATCCGCCTCCCAGGAAACGCCGAAGTTCGGGCCTATCAGGTTCGGGAGGATTCTTCCTGGGTGGGTCGCAGATTGATCGATACCGGTTTGCGTGCCCAAACAGGTGCGGTGGTTGTGGCCATCGAGAGGGGTGGGAAAAGCCTGGTTTCCCCGGGACCGGATGAGGTGATCCGAACCGGGGATCAGCTGTTTGTCTTTGGGGAAGACACCCAGATGCAATCGGCCAACCAACTCTTGGGGCAGGCGGGCATCACTTCCCTTTAGCCAGCCGTTGTCTCGTGTCTGGCCGGGTTCGGAACCAGTGAAAAAGGCGAAGTTGGGCCAACCCACATGCCTGGCCAAACTTTTCCAGGGACCACTTTTCCAATTCCTGCTGTCGGAAGGGTTTTCGGCGCCTGGGAAAATATAGTTCCCGGACCAGACGATCGACCCAAACATCAACCGGGAAAGCATCCCAACGGCTGTAGGCATAAAGAAGAACGCAGCGGGATATCTTGGGCCCGACTCCCGGAATTTGCTCCAGATGTCTTGCCGCAAGGTAGGTCGGGAGAGAGGGGGGGATGATCAATAAGTCCGGATTGCGGGATAGGAGTTTGGCGGTCTTGGAGACATGTCTGGCCCGGTATCCAAGGGCGCAAGTTCTCAGGGCTTTCTCCCCCGCTTCGGCCAGGACATCGGCCGTGGGAAACGTTGATCCCGAGGATCCAAAACTTGCCCGCAAGCGCGCATTGATTTGCCGGATCTGGACGATCTGTTTTAAGGAGGAGCAAAGAAAATTGACCAAACACTCCCAGCGTTCCTCACGAACGGGGCGCAGACCCGGGTGGGCTTGGCTGGCCTGGGAGAGCCATGGATCATCCATGCGGTTTGCCAACAGCGCCGGAAGGTTGAGATCGAGGCAAAAATATCGGAGGATGTTATCGGAGCCCACGGCGGGGTTATCCCAGTGCAGTCGGTCGTCCGACAAATGGAGTTGGAGGGGAAGGCCATCAATCCAGCCTGAAAAACGATCGTTCGGATCCTGGGTCCAACAGAAAGTCTGTCCACTCATGAGGGTGGCGGACAGATCCAACGGGTAGGGAAGGCACAATGATGGCATGAAAGAATGAGTTTAAGAGTTTATGGATACGGCAAAAGGGCGATAATTCGGCGATGTGGTTGGAAAGAGGCGCCCTTGTTCTTTTCGTCGGAGCGGCCATGGCCATGGCCCAGACCGAGGAGGAGCCTGTGCGAAAAGCGATGGTCCCGGAGGAGGGGGTACGCGCAACCGAGCCGCATCTTGAGCCGGTGCGCAAAGCGGAGAAACACGAGAAACCCCGAACGGATACGGGAACCGGCATTCGGCCGGGGCAACCCGTTGCCGTGAAGATCGAGACTCCCCAGGAGGAGCAGGTGATGTCCTGGGAGACCGTGGATGTTTTTCTGCGTCTGGAGAATTATGCCATCGGTGATGGGGGCAACCGAGTTTGTTTGATTTTGGACAACGGTTCCCCAATCGAACATGATCATGATCTAAAGCCCGTGATCCTCCGGGGGCTTTCTCCGGGGGCCCACACGCTCCGCGCATACGTTGTTCGTCCGGACGGCAAGATGATCCGTGATCCTGAAGCTTGGGACAGGGTGAACTTCCACGTGCGACGAAAGGACTTCTCCAACTTTCAGCCCATGGATCGGCCCTACCTGACGGTCAATCTGCCGATGGACGGAAATGCGTATCCGGATGCCGAGGGAAAAGTCTGGTTGGATTTACGGGTTCACAACGCCCCACTGGGAAAAGAAAAATACCGCGTGCGGATGCAGTTGGACGGGGTGAGCACATTTCTGGAAAAAGAGGAGCCGTATCCCTTGGCCGGGTTGGCAGAAGGAAGACACCGTTTGGTGGTTGATCTGGTGGATGAGGATGGTGATCCGGCACCCGAAATCTATGCGCGCGTGGAGCGGACCTTCGAAATTCCAAGGATCGTCAAAGCGGTGAATCCCACCGAGGCGGACTCCGCGAACCTATGGCTAAAAAGAAAAAGGCAGCAGCAAACGAATCACTGATTATTTCCTGAGCTTTGACTGCAATCTGCGCATTGTGGCCGCTCCCTTGGGGCTATGGTCCCGGTAACCTGCCAAGTGCAGCAGGCCATGCAATAGATACGTCAGAATTTCCTCCCGAAGGGTAAGTCGATGCATCCGGTGCAGCTGCACAGCCACCGCGGGGCAGACGACAATTTCCCCGTGGTGAAAGGCCAGCACATCAGCGGGGGTGGAGTCCCCGGAGAAGCGGAGGTGAAGACGCGAGCTTTCGGTCGGAGAGACAAAGACAAACTCCAGGCCTCGGGGCAGTTTTCTGACCCGTTCCATCGGCAACTGTTCCAGGGCCCGGCTAACTTTTCGACGGTAGAACGCGAGGTTCAGCCGATAGCGTCGTTGTCGGTTGTTCCAGCGGAGGGTGGGTTTTGGTTTTGGCACGTCGATCCTGCGGGTAGCGGATTCTTGGGCGGAGGATATTTTCCAGAGCCTTGGCCAGGGTCAGGCCGCATTCCCGCCAATGACCCTCTTTCTCCCGGTCATGGTAAAGCCTTTCCACAAGTTTCTGGGCATCTCCGGCCGAGGGCTTTTCCAAGGCCCGCGAGGCGGATTCAACCGCATCGGCCAGGGAGAGGAGGGCAGTTTCCGGGGACTGGGGGATGGGGCCGGCATAGCGGAAGGAGGATTCATCGACTTCCGGGATGTCCTCGTCCCGAAGGTGAAGAATCTTGCCCCCGGTGCGTGCATCTTTTTCCTGTTGCAGGGCCCGCTGGTAAAAATACCAGACCAAGCCTGTCCCGTGATGTTCGCGAATGGCCTCGCGAACCCTTCGGGGAAGACGGTGCTGGCGGGCCAGGGCGACACCGTCCTTGACGTGGGCGAGGACAATGAGAGCGCTCATGGAGGGGGCGAGGGAGGCGTGGGGATCGGAATTCGAAGTGGAAAAGTTCTCCGTAAAATATTCGGGTTTTTCCAATTTCCCGATGTCGTGGTAAAGGGCCATGGCCCGGCAGGCGCGGGGATTCGCTTGGTGGGAGGCACTGGCCGCGGCCTCGGCCAGATGACCAACCAAAACGCTATGGAGATAGGTGCCCGGAGCCTCGACGGCGAGGCGACGAAGAATAGGGTGGTCTTGGCTTGCTAGCTCGAGCCAGGAGAGGTCGGTGGTCCGGTCAAAAGCGGATTCCAGCAGGGGAAGTAGGGCGCCGACCACGATGGCGCCCAAAAGGCCCACTGCGGCGGCTGAGATGGCCTCGGCGAGGATCAGTTCGCGGGCGAGATTGAAGTTCAGACCGGCGGGTAGCACCGTGGCAAGCAGGGCAACCAGTCCGATGCCCGCTCCTGCACGGAGCAGATCGGATCGTCGCTGAATGTGGCGGGAAAAAAGGACCGCGGCGAACCCGGTGGTCAAGGTGGCGAGGAGATACCGGTCATCCGGCCTGAGGAGAAAAAGCTCCGACATTCCCAATAGCGCCACCAAAAGGATTCCCGCCCGCGAACCCACCAAGGTGGTGAGCACCAGGGCGGCCATGGCGGGTGGAATCAGGTACGAGCCAGCTCCAAAGGAGAAGCGGGGGGCGATTTCCAAAAGGAGAAGGGTGAAGGCGAAATTCCCCATCCAGGCGACATAGAAAAGGGCCAGCAGGCGGTTTCGCCTGAGCGCTTCGGGAAGAATCACCGACAGGATCAGGGGGAGGACCCCGGAGGCAAAGATCGGGGCAATCCAGGTGGATGGGCCTGCGGCAACCGGGGTCAGGAGGGAAAGGCCGAATGCGCAGGCCCCGAAAAAAGCCAAAAGCAGAAAACGGATGCGGGGATCGGATTCGAGGCGATTTTCAGTGGCAGCACGACCCGCGCACGAAGACGCTTGGGGGTTCACAGGGTCAGGCTGGTCTGACGAACCCCGCGGTGTTCCTTGTAGGCCCGGACGATCTTGCCCACCAGCTCGTGGCGGATGACGTCAGTGTCCTCAAAGCGTATGAAGCTGACGCCCTCGACCGGGGCTAGGGCCTGCACCGCCTCGACCAAACCGGATTTTCTGGTGTGTGGCAGGTCGATCTGGGTGGGATCCCCGGTGACGATGCATTTGGATTCCGGACCCAGTCGGGTCAGGAACATGAACATCTGTTCGGTGGTTGCGTTTTGCCCCTCGTCGAGAATGACGAAGGCTCCGGTGAGGGTTCGACCACGCATGTAGGCCAGAGGGGCGATCTCCAGGATGCCCTTGTCCATCATTTTCTGGATCTCCTCGACATCCAGCATGTCATAAAGCGCGTCGTAGAGCGGACGAAGGTAGGGGAAAATCTTTTCCTGGAGATCCCCAGGTAAAAAACCGAGGGCCTCCCCGGCCTCGACTGCCGGGCGGGTAAGGATGATCCTGCTGATTTTGTCGGATTTGAGATAGGAGATGGCCATGGCCATAGCCAGGTAGGTTTTGCCCGTGCCGGCGGATCCCAGGCCGAAGACGAGGTCGTTCTTGCGGATGGCATCGACGTAGGCCTTTTGCATGAAGGTCTTGGGTAGAATGACCGGTTTTTTTGGAGAAACCTGGATCCGGCACGACCAGATGCTTTCCAAGTCTTTGCCCTCGCCACGCTGAACCGCCCTCAGGGCGTAGAGAAATTCATGGCGGCGGACCCGCATTCCATGTTGGTGGGCCAGGTGGAGCTGGCGGAACAGTTCCTGGGTGGCGACCACTGCCTCCGCAGGACCGTCGATCTTGAGGATGGCATCCCGCGCGGTGATTTTGGCACCCAGGGATTTTTCCGTTTCCCGCAGGAGGGATTCGTCGGCGTTGTAGAGCTCGGAAAGGGCGTGTGCGTTTTCGAAGGTGAGGGTTTCGGCGCTCAAGGGGCTCCCTGTTTCTAGAGCTTCAGGCTTGCGGGGGAAGAAAGATTTCCGGTGTCATCGCAACCGGGAGTCAAGATTGGCCACATTCCGTTTGACGGTGAAAAGGGCCTCACCCAACCCCTTGGCGGCGCCTTGGGGACTCCAGGGTAGGGTGGAGGAGGGCTCCAGAGAGTTGATCAGGGCGCAGTATTGCTCGTTGACCATGATCCCGAGGAATTCGCCGGTTAAGGTCAGAACCAGATCCCCCGCGGCTGGAGCATATTCCCCCTGGAGACGGTTGAAAAACCGTGAATCCATTTCCAAATATCCCCTCAGGCCGGGCTCCAGCCGAAAGGAGCACTCCCCGTATCCGGATCCCGATGGGGAGATGAGAAGAGCCTTGGAAAAACGGAAGGGATCCGCGGCGATGCGATAGGTTGAGGCGGAGACCCGCTCCCCCTCGGCCTGGGTGACTGAAAGGAGAAGAAACCTGGGATCCCCGTGTTTGAGGGTCTGGAGGGCTTCCACGGGTCGGGGAAAATTGGCGGGTGGCGGAAGGGTGACGGAACCGCTTAAAGAGCTCCAACTGCCACCTGCATCCCCCAACCCGACGGGGGTTTGGTCAAGGGCTAGAAGTGCGGCGGTGCGATTCCCGTCGGTCAAAAGAATCGATTTTGATTCTTTTTGCCGGGTGCCGGGGCCTTGGGCCGAGGTGCGATCTGCACAAAGAAGCACGGTGGTTCGGCGGGAAAGGTAATCCGCATAGAGGGAGTTAGGGGCGACGGCACGAAAATCCCGCATCTCCTTGCTGATCTCGCCGGATTTTTCCGCCAGCTGGCTCACTCCCTTGGACAGCGATTGGTTCTGCTCGAGAAGTTTTTTCTTTTCCTCCTCGGCCGTGCGGAGGGAGGTCTCGCTTGCCTTGGCGCGTTCCTCCGCCGCCCGCGCGGTCACAGTGGCGGAGGCCAGCTGGGTCCGGAGCGAGTCGGACTCGGCACGGAGTTTTTCCTGGGCCTGACGCAGGATGGCAGCTTCGGAATGGGCGGCCTCCAGGCTTGCCCGGGAGCGCTCCGAATCGATGCCTGCCTGTTGGGTCAACCTCTGGGCCTCCTGTTCGGACTTTTGCAGGCGCTCGGACAACTCGGCGGTGCGGGCCCTTGCCTGGTCGAGGATGGCGGCCCTGCTTTTGGACTCATCCCGGGTCGTGGCCAGGTCGCGGGCCAGTTTTTCCCGGTTGGCCCGCTCCTCCTCGAGGCTGAGTCGCAGTGAGGAAAGGACATC
>RHAF01000028.1 GCA_010028775.1 Verrucomicrobiota bacterium
TGACTGGGGAAGCTATCAAGATACCCAATAACTTGAGTAGAAACACCGAACCCAACACCAGCCGCTGAAAATATGAAATATCTACCCCTATTCCTTGTATCCCTCCTAGCCATCCTTACCGGTTGCTCTAACGACGCCAAAAAAGGCGATGGGGCAGCTTTCGGCGATAGCTCCGACACCATCAACGACACCCCGCTTCCCGAGCGTTCCGGCAATCCCGACACCGCCGATTACGACACCCTCAAAAGTGAAACCGTGTTCTTTTCTTACGACAGTTTCACCATTGAGGCCAAAGAGCGGCCCAAGCTGGACAAGCTGGCCAATTACCTGAGCAACAACTCTAACACCAAGATCGTCATCGCGGGGCACACGGATTCCCGTGGCACACCCCAGTACAACCTCGCGCTCAGCGAAAAGCGGGCCAACGCCGTCCGCCAGTACCTCATTGGGCTGGGAGCCAATGGATCGAACATCAGCACCGTGGGCTATGGCGAAGACCGCCCCGCTTCCGAAGGCGAAAACGAATCCGCCTGGGGTCAAAACCGGCGCGCGGCTCCGGGTATTTTGCGCTAACAAGGAATCGGCCTCCGGCTAGGATCAGCCGGAAGTCACCTTGTGATTCCCGCCCCCACCTCCTCCGACCAGCCCCACCTTCTGCGTCTGCCCAACTGGTTGGGCGACTTCATCCTCTCCGTCCCCAGCGTCCGCCACTATCAATCCTGGCTGGGCAATCAGGCCCCCTTGGTTGTCGTCGGTCCACCCTCGATGAGAGCTCTTGCCCCGATTCTTCTTCCGGGAATCGAGTATATCCCGGCACCGGCTTTTCCTTTGGCTCTTCACCCTCTCCTTCGCAAACGGAAAGTCTCCGTTGCCGTGGCCTTGCCGAATTCCCTCCGGGTCGCCCTAGAAATCCTCCCCGTTCCCTACCGGGCAGGCTTTGAGCGTGGATTTCGCAACTCTTTCCTGACTGAACACCGGATTCGACGAACCTCGCCCTTCGGGTACGTCCATGTTGCCGACCAATACCTTGGCCTGTTGGAGGACTTGGGACTGCCCAAAGGGCAAGCCACTCTCCCCACCCCACCCCAACTTTCCAAACCCCCGAACGCTCCCGACCATCCTTATCTCGCTGTTCTGCCGGGAGCCGCCTACGGACCGGCACCCCCGAACGCTCCCGACCATCCTTATCTCGCTGTTCTGCCGGGAGCCGCCTACGGACCGGCCAAGCGATGGGATCCGGCCTCTTTTGCCTCGGTGGTCAGCGATCTTCAACAATCCCACTCCCTGGAACCCATCCTCATGGGAGGATCTGATGACCAAAAGGATTGTCAGGCCGTCGCGGAGGCCTTGGGTTCCCCCATCACCAATCTCGCGGGCAAAACCACCACTTTGGAACTGGCAGAGTGGTTGGCCCATGCCCACCTCGTGCTTTGCCATGACAGCGGTCCGATGCACCTGGCTGCCTATCTGCGTAAACCTGCAGTGGCCGTCTTTGGCTCCACCGAACCGGCCTGGACAGGTCCGCTGGGCGATTCCGTCACCGTGGTTCGACACAAGGTATCCTGTAGCCCCTGCTTCCTCAGGGTCTGCCCCCTCGATCGTCGTTGCATGACACGACTCACCCCCGAGGAAGTACTCACTGCCTGCCGCCATCGGCTCGCCCAGAAATGAGCACCAAGGGAACCTCCCGCGTAATGCTGGCCATCGGGGCCTCCCGGATCCTCGGGCTGGTCCGGGAGGTGCTCCTCAACACCGTCCTCGGTGCGGGCAAAGAACTCGACGCCCTGATCGCCGCCTTCCGGATCCCCAACCTGCTGCGCGATCTCTTTGCCGAGGGAGCCCTCTCCACCGCCTTTGTCACCACCTTTTCCCAAAAACTTGCCAAGGAGGGCCAAGCGGCCGCCTACCGCCTGGCCAATAACGTCAACACCCTCCTTTTTATCGTCCTCACCGCCATCGTCGGGGTTGGCATTCTTGAAGCTGACTTCCTGGTGCACTTCTTCAATCCCGGTTTCGCAGGAGTTCCCGGAAAGGCGGAGTTGACCATCGAACTCACGCGAATTCTGTTCCCCTTCATTCTTTTTCTCTCACTAGCCGCCGTCTACATGGGCCTGCTCAACAGCCTCCACCACTTCGGCCTTCCCGCTTTTGCCTCCGCGGTCTTCAACTTTGTCTCGATTGGGATCGGCCTCCTTCTGGCCTGGTGGCTGGATCCCCACTTTGGACCCAAATCGGTTTACGGTTTTTCCATTGGCGTCCTGATTGGGGGATTGGCCCAGTGGCTGGTCATGGTTCCACGGGCGGTCTCCCTTGGTTACCGCGCCCGCTGGCTGATCGACTGGGATGATCCCGGGCTCAAGCAGGTCCTCCGCCTCCTTGGCCCCGCCTCCATTGGTGCCGCCGCCATTCAGATCAACGTTCTGGTGAACGGCTATTTTGCCTCCTATCTCGAGAATGGCTCTGTCACCTGTCTGAATAACGCCTTTCGCCTGATCCAGCTGCCCATCGGCCTTTTCGGCGTGGCCGTGGCCACGGTCACCCTGCCTCACTTGGCACGCCATGCCGCCTTGGACGAAAAGAAAGCCCTGCACGACCGGCTGCTGGTCGGGGTACGACAAACCCTCTTCCTCACCCTGCCTGCCGCCATCGGTCTCTTCATTCTGGCCGAGCCGGTGATCGCATCAATCTACCAGTACGGTCGCTTCACTTCGGTGGACACCGCCCGCACGGCCCTTGCCCTGAAAGGGTATGCCCTGGGCCTGGTCTCCTACTCCTGCATCAAGGTGGTCGGGCCGGCCTTTTCCGCCATCGACAAGCCGGGCATTCCTTTGCGGGTCAGCCTCACGGGAATCTTTCTCAACGCCGGCATGAATTACTTTCTTATCCGCGTCTGCAACCTTGGCATCCTGGGACTCACCCTGTCCGTCGCCTCGACTGCCACTCTCAACATTCTTCAGTTGGCCTGGGCCTCGGGGCGCCATATCGGAAGCTTCGCCCGTCCGGATTTTCTCCGGTCTTTGTTTCGGATCGGCATGTGTTGCATTGTTCTGGTCGGGGCCTTGCGGATCGGCACCTGGCTCATCCATCCGATGGGCGCTCCGGTTCCCGTCCGGATGGCCGGCACCCTCGCCCTCTGCGCCCTGGGAGCAGCCTCCTATTTTTTTGCTGCATCCCTGCTTGGGCTTGCCGACGTGAGGATGCTGTTGCGGAGGGGGGTGCGGAAGGGAGACTAGCTTTTTAGTCATTAGCTGTGGAGGGCAGTTCCTGGCTCAATCCTTGCTTCATGACTAATGACTAACCCCCTAAGCCCCTCCCTAGAGCCTTGGTTCTGCTACAAACTACCCAAGCGGCGCCCGTAGCTCAGGGGACTAGAGCAGCGGATTTCTAATCCGCGGGTCGGTGGTTCGAATCCACCCGGGCGTGAAGATTGTGCTTTGAGGCATCCAATCTCGGACCCCAAAAAAGCCTTTAAGTCGCTCAGTCCTGAGTCACACAGGGACTTCCATGATTGCCCTCCACAACCAAAGTCTAAAATACTGAAAAGGGAACAAGCGACCTCCAGCCTGAAGTCTTTAGTTTGTGTCCTCCTCTACTTCGTCTTCGCGGTTGGATTGGTCCCGTAAAACACCACCCGGTTGCTTCCGTTCGCCCGAAAATAGGCGGCCGGGGTGGAATCCGACTTAAAGGGATCAGTGTGGAACTTAACCTCGGTGAAGTCGTCAAATCCGTCCCCATCGGAATCCTTCAGCTCGGCAAGATTTCGGGCAGATTGGATCGATTTTTCTTTTTTAACCCAACGCCCGTTGACCCAGAAATAGCCACGTTCCAGCATGAACTTTTCAAGATCCAGGTCGGATCTTGCGGCCTTTCTCCGCTCCCCTTGGGCATCCGTATACTCCTTGGATAGAATATCGGGGGTGGAAACCCAATAGGAGTAATCTGCAGATTCCTGTGCTTTAAGGGGGCATCCCATGACTGTGGCACTGAGGAGAATAAGGATCGATATCCGGATCCGGCTAGGATGACTCATTCCTTGAAATTTCCCCTCCAAAGACAACCTTGGCAACTTCGTATGAACTTTCCTGAATCGGCAAATGACCGACCCCGGAAAGCTCTCTTATCGAGGCCTGTGGCAGGGCGCTTGCCCACTCCCGCACCGAACGCCGGACGGCTCCAAAGGTTTTCTCTCCGTAGAGAATGTCCACGGGCACATCCAACCCGTGGAATTGCCCAGGCTGCCCACATTCAAAAAGCATTTTTAGGTACTTCCATGTCACCCAGTGGTCCACCCCCGCAAACGATTCGGTCAAATCCGTATTCCCCACCCTTTTTTCACGCAGAAATAGATTGGTGATCACGCGACCAACCGGATTGGCAAATGCGGCGGTATACGTGACGGGGCCGATCAGCGGGATCAGGAAAATCCGAAAGTACCAGGGGCAGTAGGCGAAAGGATCGATCATCACCAATTTCGCCAGCACCCCCGAGCGACCCATTTCCCGTAATTCACTGGCCACAAAAGCCGTGAGGATCGCCCCACTACAACTCCCCACCAAGGTCATCCTTTCCCGGTTAAGTCGAATCAGGGCCCCTGTCACCTCCTGGGCCAAGCACCTCATCTTCCACTTCTTGGGAGGATCCGATTGCCCGCATCCCGGGAGATCCGGGGCATAAAAGGAATAATCCTTCGGCATCTGACCCAAAAGGGGATCGAAGGTGTGGTGATCTCCACTCCAGCCATGGAAACCCACTACAGTCTTAGACCCAGTGCCGGTCTGCTGAATAAACATGGAAAACTACTGCTCGAGCTGGCGCAGGGCCTTGATGGATGGCTTGTATCCCTGATCGGCAGCTTTGCGGTAGCACTGAATGGCCTGAACCACATCCCTCCGGACTCCCTGCCCATTGAAATAGCAGTTCCCCAACCGATGCTGTGCCGCGGGATAATTCTGGTCTGCCGCCTTTCGATACCAACGGACTCCCTCCTCCTCATCCTGCTCCAATCCTTTTCCAAACAGGTAGGCATCCCCGATGCTGATCTGGGCCGGGGGATAGTCCTGACCCGCAGACCTCCTCCACCAGAGGATCGCCCCCGCCAGATCCCGATCCGTTCCCAATCCCTCATGCAAACATCCCCCGAGGTTGAATTGCGCCATCATTTGACCAGCTTCGGCGGCGGCCCGATACCATTTGACCCCTTCCACCTGGTCTTTCGAAATTCCCAAGCCGAAGAAATAACAGTCCCCCAGGTGAAACTGCGCATCGGCATCTCCCTTCTCCGCCTGCTGTTTGAGGTCCTCACTATAGCGAAGGGGTGGCTTTTTCTCTTCTGCCTGGGCGAGGATACAAACCCCTAGAAGGAGAGAAATGGGAAGCCATGTCATCTCCCTCAAAATGATGGATTCCAGCCCCCATTCAAGCCTCCAAAGGTGACTGCACGGCACAAAATAAGATTGGGAGACACCACCCTGACGCGATATTAAATTTCCACGCAAAAATCCACCCTAGCCCTTTTGGCCGCCACCCTTGTTTTTTCAACCCTCCATGCCGAGGAGGAGAAAGATAACAACGAGGATTGCTCCAGCCGTTTGACGTCAACCTCTCCGCGTCTGGTGTGCATGGCCAACCCGCTGAAGCCGGCTTGGCAGGCCGAGCCCCACGGAAAATAAAACCAAGATTAAGGCCGTTTGAGTGCGGGATCGGGCATCCTGCCTGCGCGCAGGGCTTCCAGGGTGGCGGGTTCTGACATCCGCTCGGTATTCAGATTCCACATCTCCAACAACATCTTGCTCATCTTCTCGGTCTTACCCCCGCTTAGATTTCCCTTGGTCTTGGCCTGATCCACAGACTGCTCAGGCTTCGTTCCAGCCGCATTTAAGTCAGCCAAAGCGGCCAGACCCTGGCGAATGAGTTTTGTCCGATCCCCGTCTGCATCCGGATTGATGGCATCACTCACCTTTTGCAGGAGAACCCCCTGATCCGGAGCAGGAGAACCCGCCGGAGATGCATCCCCACCCGTTTGAGCCATGCCCCGGATTCCAAACAGCACCAAGATGACCGAAAGATAGATAGATGTACGCATGACCAAACTTCGCCGAGGGATGCAAATTGTCGAGCCATCATCCGTGCATAATCTTAATATTCATCTCAATCAAAAGCCATGAACCCCCTCCGCCCCACCCCGAAACTCTCTGATCTTCCCCGTCTCCTTCGATCCTCCCCCGCCATGTTCCGTGACCTGATCCAACGTCGCTATCGAAAGGTACCCGCCGGCACTTTGACCGGGGTAGTGTTGGGTCTCATCTACCTCATCAATCCCCTGGATCTGATCCCCGACGTCCTGCCCATTTTTGGAGTGGTGGACGACAGTCTCGTCGTGGGAATCGTGCTGGCGCTGTTGTCATGCGATGTGAAGAAATACCTGTCCTGGAAAAACTCCAACCCACGCCCAAACAACACCCGAGACCTCACTCCTCCAGCCAATCATTGACCGGCTGAAAGTCGGCATCCTTGAGCTGGATTTCCGTCCTTTGATGGGGGACAGGCTCCAGCGGACGAATCACCCAAGCCGCCTGGCCATTCTTTTTTCCACGGACAACAATCTGCAATGTCCCCGGGGCGGCCGCGGCCACTTTGTCCTTCACCACAATCTCCGCCGCATCCGCATCCAATGGCACGCGAACACATAGAAAGGAATCCGGGAGCAGGGCTAGGTCCTCCTCAAAAGGACCCTTGGCCTGCTCTTCCTTGGCACGAAGCTCCTTCAATCTGGCCTCATAATCCTCAATCTCCTTCTGGATGGCCAGGGAGTCTGCCCGAAACTTTTCCAATTCCTTGGCCTGAATGCCCACCTTCTCCTTCCGCTCGTCGATACTGGTGTTTGCCGGGCTGCGGAGTTGCTTGGCTCTGGAGCCGAGTCCCTTGTAACGGGCGTTCCAATCCTTCTCGAAAGCGCGCCAAGAGGAAAGCTTCTTATCAATCCAGCCGAACTGGTCCGGCATTTTAATGCTGGGAGGCGCTCGGTAGAGGGCTAGCCGGTATTCGTTGGCGGCGATTTCCGGTTGCTGCAGATCGGCATCCTCCTCCGGATGGTAAAAGAGGCCCACTTCTCTGGCCCGAACCTCGACCTCCTCGAGAAATTTTTTCCGGGTATCGTCGTACTCCTTGTCCAACAGGCCCGCCTCCTCGATCCATAGTTTACTGACCGACGTCTTGTAATCCTCAAAGACGGTTTTGGCCTGGGCCGTCTCCTTGTTAAGCACCTGCTCGACCATCCGGGTTTTTTCCACCGTTCCCGCACGGTCGGCTTTGGCCAGGACCAGGGTCCTCTCCATCTCCCGGATCTGCGGCCGGATGGGGGCCAACCGCCGGCCGTAATCCCGCTTCAAACCGGCCAATCTCTCAGTGAAGTCGTATAGGACCAACACCTCAGGTTTGTCCCCAAGCCGGACATCGTTGAGTTCCACCCGGACCCGAACCACCGTTTTTCGCCACTCCGTCCATGCCCCGTATACAACAGCCAAAGCCACGATCAGACCGACCCATACCCAAACTTTGCGGTCCAACTCACGCAGGGAGGCCCAACCCGCCCGGCCCAGATCGGCCAGGATTTGCAAAGGACTGACCCGGTCCGAATGGGGCGCTGTCGGTGCTCCCTCCGGAACCGGAGCCGCCGGAACGGTGGTGACCACTCTTTTACGGATCCGCGGCCGGTCTTCCTCGACCCTCGAGACTTTCAGCCTGAGTTTTTTTTTCGAAGGCTCTGGCTCGCTCCCCACCGGCGGCGGCGCGCTCTCGTCCGGCATTTTAACGGTCTTCCGGATAGCTGCCCAAGACCCTGAGATCCTGGGTCTGTTTTTGCAGGCGAGCCAAGGCCTGCCGGAAATCGGGGCGTTCGGCATGGCCCCGCACATCGACAAAAAAGACGTACTCCCACGGTTTCCCGGGGGCCGGACGCGACTCGACCTTGAGCAGGTTCAATCCTTTGGCCGAAAAAACGCCCAAGGCCCGGTGAAGTGCCCCGGCCCGGTGGGGAAGGGTGAAAAGCAGGCTCGTCTTGTCCCGACCGGTGGAGGAGACGGGTTCCTGACCGAGAACCAGAAACCTCGTCGAATTTCCCGGATGATCCTGCACATCCCGGTGACGGATTTTTAGCCCGTAGATTTTTGCGGCCCAGGGACTGGCGAGAGCCGCCGCACCCTTTTCCTTGGCGGCACGTCGGGCCCCCTCGGCAGTGCTGGCCACTTCCACCCATTTGGCACCCGGTAATCGGGTGGCCAACCAGTGACGGCACTGCCCCAAGGCCTGCGGATGACTGTAAAGAACGCGAATCGGGCCTTGGATGGTTTTGGCGAGCAGGGAATGACGGATCGGAAGATAGATTTCCCCGCACACCCATGAGCTTGTGCCGAGCAGGGCGTCCTGAGTCGCGCCGACCGCACCTTCGCCCGAGTTTTCCATCGGCACCACCCCGGCCTCCACCTCCCCCCGGTCGACGGCCGAGAAGATTTCCGCAATGGTGGGACATGGTACCAGTTCGGTGGCTGCTCCGAAGCGTTCCCTCGCTGCCTGATGGCAATAGGAGCCCAGCGGGCCCAGATAGGCCACCCGCGCCCCGCCCTGGATTTTTCGCGCGCTGGCCAGGATCTCCCGGTAAACCGCGCGAAGATCGGCGGGCTGCAAGCTTCCCTTCAGTCTGGCTTCCAGACGGCGGAAGAGAGCCGCCTCTCGGGCCGGGGCAAAGACCGATGAGCCGTCCTGCCTCTTGAGCAGGCCGATCTCGCGGGCGATCCCCGCCCGCTGTTCGAGCAGCCGGACGAGTTGGTCATCCAACCGGTCAACTTTCCTCCTGTTTGGGGCCGGCCGGATCCGCCGGGGCCGGCAACTTCACGCGGCGAAGTTCCTCCGAGTTGGGCAGATCCTCCAGGTCTTTCAAACCAAAATGCTCCAAAAAGAGCGGGGTGGTGCCGTAAAGTATGGGTCTCCCGGGCGCCTCGCTCCGTCCGGTGATCCGGATAATTCCCCTTTCCACCAGCGTGTCCAGGGTCCCGCTGCAGTCCACCCCGCGTACCGCTTCCACCTCGGCCCGGGAGATGGGTTGCCGATAGGCAATCACCGCCATGGTCTCCAGGGCCGGCGGGCTTAACCTCGGGGGACGAACCACTCCCTTGAGTTTAGCCACCCAACCCGAGAGGTCGGGGGCGGTGCCGATCCGAAACCCCCCGGCCACCTCGCGTAGGATCAGACCCCGGGGGGCAAGACGTTCGGACAACTGGAGCATCTCGTCGCGGACATCCTGTTCCTTGACCTCGGGCCAGCCCTGCCCCCCCTCGGGCCCCTCACGCAGAATGGCCGCCAGCCGACCGGGTTCCATCGGTTCGGTGGCGGCGAACAGCAATGCCTCTAAAACTCGTGCCCACTCCATAGGTCAGGCCCTTAAACTGGGGAATCGGCCACAGGTTGGCCAGCCCCTTCCCCTGTCTCCAAAACCGCATCCTCCGCATTCACCACCGGATCGAGAGCCCGCTGGATCAGAATGGGACGGAGGGGTCCATCCTGCTTGGCCACCAGTTGGCGCAAGCGGATCAGTTCCAGCATGGCCAGAAAGGTCACCACGACCTCGCCGCGGGACGACATGGAACGAAAGAGGTCCTCAAAAAGGATCTCCTCACCGGGCTGGAGGCGATCGAGAAGAAACTCGATCTTCTGACCCACGGTGAACTGCTCGTCGGAAAAACGTCCCGCCCGGGCCCTCTCCTCCACGCTTCGTAGAACTTTCTGGAAAGCCCAAACCAGGTCGAACATCGAGACCTGGCCCGGTCCCATCAGGGCGGAGGAAGCCGTAACTCTCTCGGGAACACGCCCGAAGATCCGGGAATGCAGAGCCTCTCTTTCCCCGAGTTGACCGGCAGCCTCCTTGAACTTGCGGTATTCGATCAGTTGGCGGATCAACTCCCACTTGGGATCCTCCTCCTCAACCTCCTCGGGGGGGCGATCCTGCACGGGAAGAAGCGTCCGGCTTTTCAGGTACAGCAGGGTGGCCGCCATCACCAGGAACTCCCCCGCGATAGCCAAGTTCTCCTCCCGCATCTTGTCCAAACGCGCCAGATACTGTTCCGTCAGTTTTTCCAGACGGATGTCGTAAATGTCCATCTCCTGCTCCTTGATCAGGTGCAGCAGAAGGTCGAGCGGGCCGGTGAAGGCCGCCAGTTCCACCCGCAGGGCTTCGCTCCCCGGCGTCTCCAGCATCGGGATCATGGTTTTGTCCCCACGGCGGCGCGGACCCGCTGCAGGACCAGCTCGGCGGTTTTCCTTGCTTTGGCCGCACCGTCTTTCATCCAACGCTCCACCCGCACCGGATCCGAGGCCAACTCCTCCCTTTTTTTCCGCAACGGCTCGAATTCCCGCAACACCAGGTCGGCCAGGCTCTTCTTCAGATCCCCGTATCCCGTTCCCCCTTTTTCCATCCTACCGCGGTACTCGGCCCTCTCGGCCTCCGTGCCCATCAACCGCACCAACCCCCACAGGGTGCTTCCCTCCACCGCCTTGGGGGCCTCCACAGGGGTCGAATCGGTCTTGATCCCCATGATCGCTTTTCGCAGCTCTTTCTCCGGAGCAAAAAGTTCCAGTGTGTTGTTGTAGGATTTGCTCATTTTTTGCCCATCCACCCCGGGAACAACCCCCGCTTCCTCGCGGATGATGGACTCAGGCAACTTGAAGACCGGCCCGTACTTGTCGTTGAACTTACCCGCTATGTCCCGTGCCACCTCCAGATGCTGTTTTTGATCCTGCCCGACCGGCACACGGTCGGCGTCGTAGAGCAGGATATCGGCCGCCATCAACACAGGATAGGCGAAGAGACCATGCGAGGGAGACAGTCCCTTGCCCACCTTGTCCTTATAGCTGTGACAGCGCTCCAACAGCCCCATGGGGGTCACTGTCGACAGGTACCAAGCCAATTCGTGGACCTCCGGGACCGCGCTCTGCCGGAAGACCACAGCTTTTTCAGGATCAACGCCACAGGCCAAAAGATCCAAAAATGCGTCCTGGGCCAGCCCCGCCAGTTTTCCCGGCTCAGCCGCACCGGTGAGGGCATGGTAATCGGCCAGAAAATAATACGCCTCCCGCTCTACCGCCGGCCGGATCATTCCGAAATAGTTGCCCAAATGCAGCCTGCCGGTGGGCTGGATCCCCGAGAGATAACGCATCCTTGATCGTGGCCTTGGCCCGAGCTTATCGACCAGAAATTTTTACAAGTTGTTCAGCATGGCGTACCTGGGATGGTTAAAAACCGTCCCGCCCGTACCCCCTCAAACACTTGTCGGCTCGCACCGCCCTTCAGCTTCTGTAAAAATAAACAGGAAATGCAGTCCGCCACCCAAACCGTCGACTCCCCACCGGCACCGGCTCCCGATCCGTATGCCGCCTGCAGCCGGTTGGCCCGGGAACACTACGAAAACTTTCCCGTGGGGCGGTTGGTTCCCAAGAGCCTCCGCCCCCATGTCCATGCGGTCTACGCCTTCGCCCGTGTGGCCGACGATCTGGCGGACGAGGGCTACGCCGACCCCCGCAACCGGCAATCCACCTCATCCGCCCCCACCGAATCCGAACGCCTTCAAGTCTTCCGCGAATACCGGCACGCTTGGCAAAACGCGCTGCAATCCAGGGAGTATGACCGTTCCTATGCTTGGATTTTCGAACCGCTTCTGAAAACCAAAGCCGAGCTGGGTCTGCCGGATTCCCTTTTTCTCGACCTCCTGAGCGCCTTTGAGCAGGACATCGTGAAACGGCGTTATGCCGATTTTTCGGAGGTGCTCGATTACTGCCGCCGGAGCGCCAACCCCATCGGTCGTCTGGTCCTCCTGATCCACGGACGGAGAGAGACGGAGCTGGCCCAGCTTTCCGACCACATTTGCACCGCCCTTCAGTTGGCCAATTTTTGGCAGGATGTCTCGGTCGACCTCGGCAAGGACCGGATCTACATCCCGCAGATCGACCTCCGGCGCTTCGGCGTTTCCGAGGAGGATCTTTTTGCCGGGCGGGCTACCCCGAATTTCAGGAACTGCCTCCGTTACCAGTCGGAACGTGCCTGGGAGCTCTTCCGGCAGGGCGAGTCCCTGCCCCGCCACCTTGCCCGCCCCCTCTCCTGGGAGATCCGCCTGACTTGGCTGGGCGGAACCGAAATCCTCCGCAAGATCGAGAAATCCAATTTTGACACCCTATCGAGACGCCCGACCGTTACCAAATTCGACTTCCTGAGGCTTGGCCTGCAGGCGTTTCTCGGCCAATGAGCCACTCTCCCTCTCCCGGGGGCACGGGTGAGCGCATCACCCGAAAAAGCGGCTCCAACCTGGCCCTCTCCTTCATCTGTCTGCCCAAGGAACAGCGCCATGCCATGTCCATCTTTTACGCTTTTTGCCGGACGGTGGACGATGTGGTTGACGAAACCACCGCCCCGATGGAGGAACGTCAGGCCCGCCTGCAACGCTGGCGGGATGACATTCAGGCCATATATCGGGGCAATCCGGAACAGCCTTTGGCCCGTGAACTGGCTCCGGTGGTCCGCCAATACCTGATTCCCCCGGAACCACTGCTGGAGATTCTCCGCGGGGTGGAGATGGATCTGACCCAGAACCGCTATGAGACATTTGCGGATCTGGAGAGGTACTGCTACGGCGTGGCCTCGGCCGTCGGCCTCGTGTCGATCAACATATTCTGCTGCCAGACCCGGGCTGCACGGGATTACGCCATCGCCTTGGGCATGGCTTTTCAACTGACCAACATCCTGAGGGATGTTTCCTATGATCTGAAAAGGTTCGGGCGCATCTACCTTCCCCGGGAGGAGTGGAGAGCCTTTGGCGTGGAGGAGGACGACTTCCGCGCGACACATCCCTCCCCGGGCATGCGGCGCCTTATGCGGATGCAGTATTTCCGGGCCCGGCACTATTTTGAAAAGGCGGACCGGTTGATTCCCGAGATTGACCGACCGCGCCTTTCGGCGGCCCTGCTGATGACCGGGGTCTACCGCGATCTGCTCGAAAAACTGCACCGCCGCGATCTTCAGGTCCTTCGGGGTCCAATCAAATTGTCCCGCTGGGAAAAGCTCAAGGCTCTCCGCAGGGAGAAGTCCCGCCTCGGGCAGGCGGTGACCCCGCGCCGCCTCCCCTCCCGCGTGGCTGTGATTGGCGGCGGGTTTGCCGGATGTGCCGCCGCCTTTGCCCTGACCCGGAGTGGCCACACGGTCGAGCTCTTCGAAACCAAACCTCAGCTGGGAGGACGGGCTCACAGTTATCGGGAGGCAAAAACAGGCACCACGCTGGACAATGGCCAACACATCCTCATGGGTTGCTACCACCGCACCTTGGAGCTGGTGGAGTCCCTTGGAAATGGCGACCGCCTGGAAAAGTATGATCGCCTGGACCTGGCCTTTGTCAGTCCCCGGCAAGGCCGGACCGTGCTGCGTGCCTCGCGTCTTCCCCCGCCCCTGCACCTTCTGGCCGGTATCCTTGGTTTTGCCGAGCTTACCTGGGCGGACCGCTGGGCCATCCTCCAGTTTCCCGGTCGGGCCAAAAGTCTGCCGGCCAAACC
The DNA here is from genome assembly GCA_010028775.1 of Verrucomicrobiota bacterium. Classification (GTDB taxonomy): domain Bacteria; phylum Verrucomicrobiota; class Verrucomicrobiia; order Methylacidiphilales; family Verrucolacustridaceae; genus Verrucolacustris. The sequence continues at coordinate 13,588 of RHAF01000028.1, forward strand.
CGGGGAGAGCACCCAGGCCTGGCTCAAACGCTTGGGGCAAACCCAGGGATCGATTCGTGCACTATGGGAGCCCTTCTGTCTGGCCGCCCTGAATGTCCCCTTGGGCGCCGCCGATGCCGGACTTTTCTGGGAGGTAACCCGACGGGCGCTTTTCGGGTCACCCGCGGATGCCGCGATCTACTTCGACCGCAGCGGACTTTCCCACTTGTTGCAACCTGAGCTGGGCGCTTTTCTCCAAGCCACCGGAGGGAAGCTGCATCTTTCTGCTCCGGTGGAATCCCTCACGATCCA
>RHAF01000029.1 GCA_010028775.1 Verrucomicrobiota bacterium
AGCCCTTTCAACATCCATAAGTAATTGATGATGATGAACATAACTTTTGAACATCAATCGATTTCGGGTGTCAAAACTCATGTGATAAGCAATGAAAATCAACGATTTATTTAATTTTCAGGCCCCCTTGAAAAATGACTCCTGTGCGAGTAAATTAGGAAACGTGAGAAGACTTGCGTTTATTTCATTCGTTCTATCGACCGGATTTTTTCCCCTTCACGCGGCGCCGGACTTTAAGATCCGCTACAACCAAAAATTTCCCTGCCTGGAGGTGATGGATTCCAAGGCGGTGAAGATCACCGATGTGACCGAGGGTGCAAAAGGTGAGACTGTCACATCGGGAAAATCGAGTATCAACATCTCTTTTGTCAAAAACCCGGAAGGTCAACCCGAGGTGACCCTGAGCGAGGCGAAAAGCCCCCTGTCGGAAATGGAGGTCGAGGCCTTTGGTTTGTCCGTGGGCTTGAAACCGGCGGGAACCGTCCTGGTCCGTTTTGGTCCAGACAACAAGCCCAGGTTTGAAATGGATCGGACGGGCGGGGCGAGGTTTTTGATGGCCGATTTGGGGAATTTGGACACGGCCTCCGGCAAGGATTTGGCGACTCTTCCCGCGCCCGTTGCGGCTCCCCAAAATTCCCCGGCGGGAACCGCCAACTCTCCATCCAAAGCATTGACCCGCTGCCGGGAAAGGTTTGCTGCATGGAAAGAGGGCAAGGGTGGTTGGAGCAACAAATCCGGCAAAATCCTGAAAACGCTAGGTGAAGAGACCCTGCAAATCGGCAAGGATCAACCCCGGGCATTGCTTGAGGGGGAGGCCGTGCAGGTGGGTGGAACCATCGTGGCTGGATCCAAGGGTCCGATGATCTTTCAAAGTGCGGCCGGCGTGTTTCATCAGGCGCTACCGGGGACCGAAATCGTGCTGTCTCCCCTGGAGAAAGACTCCCTCGACATCAAGCTGGAGCTCAAGCGTGGCACCCTTTTGACTTTTGTGGCGACTCCCCTTGTGGCACCCCGGGCCAACCTGGTGGTGATCTCCGACGGCATTGTGGCGCGGACTGGGGACGGCCTTTATCAAATCACGAAGGGGGCCGATGGCAAAAGTGTGATCAGCGTGACGGCAGGAAAGGTCACTTTGGCGGATGTGGCCGGGGGGGTGGAGCGTGGCTCCGCCTCCGCCAATGAAAAATTGGTTTTCCCCGGGGGTAAAACCACGGCCCTGGCGGCAGGAACTCCCGAAGGAGCCTCCCTGAAGGCTTTTCCGGATGCCTGCCGGGAGGCCACCCTGATGGACATTGCACAGGATGGTGTTTTGGGTTGTCCCGAATCCTTGCAGGAAATCTTCACGGAAGTCATCTCTGCCCGACCTGATTTGAAGGAATTACTTGCCGCCCAAGCGGTGGCCATCCGGCCTGAATGCCTTGCTGAAATCCAGAGAATCACGGGACTCTCGAATCTGGATGCCGGAAAAACCGGGCCTTTTCATTCCAACCAGTTCATCAAAAGGGCGGCTGGGTGGTTGCGGGGGGAGCCCAGCCCCCTTTCCAAAGACGGAAAGGTGCTCAAGGTTGTCGGGGGCGCGACCTGCCAGGGCCAACAAATCCGGCGGGGTCAGATCTTGCCCGAGGGGGCCGAGATCAAGACCGGGCCCCTTTCCCAGGTCATGTTTCTTCCGGCGCCGGGAGTCATTGCGGAGGTGCAGGAAAACAGCGAAGTTCACTTTATCAGCGGGACCGAGCAGTTTGAAAAAGGAGTGTTAACGGGAGCCAAGGCAAACCTCAAGACCGTATCGGGTGATGTCCATTTTGCGATTGCGGATGGGTATGGCGACAAGATCCAATTGGAAATTTCAACCTCCAAGGGCGTGCTCAAGGCGCAAAGCACGATGCCGGGCAGCACATCCAAAAACCAACAGGCGGCAGCCCAATGAAATTCCGCTCCATGATAAAATCTTCCCTCTTTGTCTTTGCCATTCTTGGGAGTGGCGCAATGACGTGCTGGGGCTTGGAAAAAAAGCCGCTGGGGGTGGGTTCCGTCCTCATGGTGAAAAACAATGTTCAGGAAACCGATGGCTCTGAAAATAAAAAAGCGACCAAGGACGGGGAAATTCGCCAGGGTCACAAGGTGGAAACCGGGGCCGGTTCTTGCACGGAAATTTCCTTCACCGACTCCTCCGTGATGCGCGTGGACCAAAATTCCCACTTTTCCTTTGATTCAAAGGAGCGAGCCATCAAGTTGGATCAAGGAACGTTGCTGATGCATGTTCCGCCCGGCAACGGGGGAATTTCCATCGAAGGTGGTGGGGTGGTGGGGGTGGTCTCCGGAAGCACGGTGATGGCAAGCAATGACGGAAAGGGCAATTTTGCCTTTGTGGTTCTGGAAACCGAAGGGGGTACGGGCCAGATCATCAACAAGGACGGAACGGTCATGCCACTCAGCCCCGGACTCATGGGGGTGGTTTCGGCGAATCGTCCCGGAGTGGCCAAGAGTTTTGAGGTAAACTTGACCGGGTTGATGGAGAGCTCTCCCCTTTACACGGAATTCGGGACCCGCTTGGCAGGTAGTGACAAGGTGACGACAGTCGCGGAACAACAGGGGCAATCCATTGAATCGGGTATCAAGGTTCTGGATTTGGCCCCGAGTGCTGACAATCAGGGAAGTCGGACCGACGATCCCGTGGTGCAGGCGTTTGTCACCCTCACAGGCCTTTCCAAGGAAGATTGCGCGCAGGCTCCCAACCTGGCCCTATATCCGGCCAAAGCTGGCGAGGGAAAAATCCCCGATGTGCAAACGGCGTTCACCATGAACACCGATGCCGGGGGGGATGTCAGTGCCCGGGTGGCCTCCGGATCCGCCGTGTTTGTGCCGAACGGCTCTAGCACGGGTATGCAAATCGGTTCCAATCAGGGATTTTCCAGTGGCACGGGCAAGGTAGCTTCCCTGGGGTTGTCCGACAGTTTCACCGGAAAGACATCGATCGCGGGGGATGCGCGTTCCCCGGAAGGCAAATCCGTTGCCGCCTCCAGCATGCCTCCATCCGAGGGAGGCGGTAATGCCCCCGCCGATGTTGCGACGGCCGCCGGTTCCGAGTCCACCGCTGCCGGGACGGAGACGGCTGCGGGGGGCAATAATAACCCAGCCAACACACAGGCTCCTGCTCCGCCACCGGTGAACTCGAATCCGAACAGCGGCAACGCCACTCCGGTTTAGGCGAACCCTTCCAAAGGATTCCTTCCAAGGTTGACGCTTGGACGGGGGAGAGATTTCTCCTAGAAAATAGCGGATGGATTACAGTTCAACCGTTCTTTTGCCAAAAACGGATTTTCCCATGCGGGCGGATCTGCCCAAACGCGAGCCTGCCATGGCGGCCGACTGGCTGCGGAACGGTACCTACGAATCCCTTCTTCAAGTCCGGCAGGGTTCTCCCGATTTCCACCTCCATGATGGCCCCCCTTTCGCCAACGGGGATGCCCACGTGGGGCATGCCCTCAACATGGTGCTCAAGGATATCGTCCTAAAAAGCCGGGCGATGTCGGGTTTCCGTACCCCCTTTGTCCCCGGATGGGATTGCCACGGGCTTCCCATCGAACACAAGGTGGTGACCGAGCAGAAACTCGTCGGGGCGGATCCGTCAGTCATCCGCTCCAAATGCGAGGAGGTGGCCCGGCATTTCATTGCTCGCCAAAGGGAACAGTTTCAGCGGTTGGGGGTCCTGGGGGATTGGAAGAAACCCTATTTGACGATGAATCCCGAATATGAGGCGGCGGAATTGCGCATTCTGGCCGAGCTGGTGGAAAAGGGAATGGTTTACGAGGGGTTGCGGCCGGTGCATTGGAGTACGGGATGTCGTACGGCATTGGCCGAGGCGGAAGTCGAATATGCCGACCGGGAGGATGAATCCGTCTACGTCCGGCTTGAATTAAAGGATGCTCCTGATGAGGACCTTCTGGTTTGGACGACCACTCCCTGGACCTTGCCGGCCAACCTGGCGGTGGCGGTTCACCCAGGGATGACTTACGTGTTGGCAGATACTGGCAGCGGCCGAAAGGTATGGCTGGCCAAGAGCCGAATCGAGGCGGTTTCCAAGGCGGCGGGTAAGGAATTGAGGGTGATCCGTGAGGGAAGGGGTAAGGAACTGGAAAAGAGACCGTATCATCATCCCTTGGTAAAGAGGGGAGGGCAGGTCCATACGGCAGAGTTTGTCACGGCAGATTCGGGAACCGGATTGGTGCATATCGCCCCCGGGCACGGCCATGAGGACTATGTCTTGGGTCGGCAACACGGGTTGGAGCCTTTTTCCCCGGTCAACGAGGCGGGCAAGCTGACGGCGGAGGCTGGGGTTCCCGAGTTGGAGGGTAAGAATGTTTTTGCAGCCAATCCCGAGGTGGCCGATTTGTTGGAGCAAAGGGGCCGGCTCTGGGCACGGGAAAAAATCCGGCATAGCTATCCCCACTGTCCCCGTTCCAAAACCCCAATTGTATTCCGTTCCGTGAGGCAATGGTTCATCCGCATGGACCAACTGCGGGAGAAGGCGCTTGAGGCGGTGGGTCAGGTCAAGTGGGTGCCGGGTTGGGGAGAAAGCCGGATCCGGGGAGCGCTGGGGGCCCGGCCGGACTGGTGTATTTCCCGTCAACGTTCCTGGGGTTTGCCGATTCCGGCATTTTATAAGCCAGACGGTTCCTCCGTGCTAGACCCGGCGGTGATTCGGAAGGTGGCGGATCGGGCGCAGAAGGAGGGTGCCGGATTCTGGTTTAGCGCCAGCGACGGGGACCTGGCCAAGAGCTGTGGCGTGCCTGGAGATTGGAGCCGGGGAAGAGAAACGATGGATGTCTGGCTGGATTCAGGCTCCAGCTGGTCGGCGGTGGCCCAGGACGGGCGGGTCAAGTTTCCGGCGGATCTTTATCTCGAGGGCAGTGACCAGCACCGCGGATGGTTTCAGTCGAGCCTTCTGCTTTCAGTGGCCCTGAGCGGCAAGGCCCCTTTTCGCACCGTGTTGACCAACGGATTTGTGGTGGATGTCGATGGCCGGAAGATGTCGAAATCCAGGGGCAAACCGCCGGCCCTGATGGAGTTGGTGGACAAATATGGGGCGGATGTGGTGCGCCTTTGGGTGGCCAGCGAGGATGCCCGCGAAGACGTTCCATTTTCAACGGAGATCTTCGGTCGGGTGGGCGACAGCTATCGCCTGATCCGCAACTCGCTGAGGATTCTTTTGGGCAATCTCGCTGGTTTTGACCCGCAGAAACATGCGGTTCCAGAAAAAAACAGGCGTCCGTTGGACCGGTACATCCTGGCCAGACTGGCGGGTTTGGGAAAGGCGGTGCGTGAGGCCTACGAGGGCTACAATTTCCCCGCGGTTTATCACGCCCTCAACCGGTTCTGTTCGGTGGAGCTCAGCGCACTTTACGTGGATGCCTGCAAGGACCGCATTTACTGCGATGGGGAAAACGAACCGGCAAGGAGATCGGCCCAAACCACGATGCATGTGGTGCTGGGGGCTTTGACCCGTTGGGTGGCGCCGGTTCTAGCCTTCACCGCGGAGGAGGCCTGGAAAGCCATGCCGGGTGCCAAGGGATCTTCTATTCATCTGGAAAGTTTCCCCGAGGTTGCATTGCCTTCCGGTTGGTCTGCCGAGGAGGAGTCGAAGTGGGAGAAAATTCTCCTGGTAAGGGGCAAGGTCAACGAGGCCCTGGAGGAGCAGAGAAAAGCGAAAAAAATCGGAAAAAGTCTTGAGGCGGAAATACGCCTTGAGGGGAAGGGTTTAGGCCCGGAGGACTGCGGATTGCTTGAGGAGGTTTGCCTGGTCAGCCATCTGGAAATTGCGGAGGGTCCGGATGAGTTCGTCGTCCAGGTGGCGCCGGCCAGGGGAAGCCGCTGTGAACGGTGTTGGAAGCACGGGGAGAGCGTTGGGCAACGTCCGGTTCATCCAACGCTTTGCGGACGTTGTGCCGATGTGGTTGCGGCGGGAGAAAAACGTTGAGTCGACCGGGCCGGGGTTTGTTTATTCCGGTGGGGCTTGGGATTTTGGTGGCTGACCAGTTGTCGAAGCTGTGGATTGAGAGGGCGCTGCCGCCCGGTGCCGGACAGGTGGTGATTCCGGGTTTATTTTCCCTGACGCGGGTGCACAACACGGGAGTGGCTTTCGGTATGGCCCAGGGGAACAACCTCTTAACGGGAATTACGGCCCTCTTGATCCTGGGACTTGCGGGTTGGGTGGCCCTGGGTTGGGATTGGGGAAAGCGGTGGGTCCAGGTTTTGGCGGGGATGGTGGCAGGCGGGGCGGTGGGAAATCTGATCGACCGGGTCCGATTGGGGTATGTCCTTGATTTTTTGGATTGGCATTACGTGGGTTGGTCATGGCCGGCCTTCAACGTGGCCGATGCCGCGATCAGTGTGGGAATCGCCTGCCTGGTGCTTTCGTGGATGACGGGTCGCAGTCCGGAAAAAAAAGGAATCTAGACCGGCAGGTCGGGCTTGGGGGCCAGACCGTGGGCCCTCTGGACGTTGCGGACGTAGGCCATGGCGCAGGCCCCGAGAAGTCCAAAGCCCGCCATGATGACGAACCAGAAGGTGTAGCCGAAGTGGGCTTTGGTGGATTCCAGGACGCGCCCGGTGAGGGAGAGGGAGATGGCGGCGCCATAGTACTGGAAGGAGTCGATGACCCCGGCGGCGAAACCCGCCATTTTTTTGCCTCCGATATCCATGGGGGCGGCGGAGCCGACAATCGAGTGGGTGGAGTTGGCGGTGAAAGCGATAAGAACAAGAATCACGCAACCGAGAAAAACTCCCGAGGAGGTCGGCCCGACCTTTCCCATGAGGAGGACGAAAGCCGCGACACTAATGACGATGGCCTCGATCAGGTAGAGGCCCAAGGCCACGGGAGACCGGTGTCCGCGGAAAATATGGTCGGAGACCCACCCCGAGAGGAAGGATCCGAGGACGGCCACCAACGGCATGAGTTCCAGGGTGATGCGGGCGGCATTGGGAATGTTGGTTTTCATGTCGAAGCCAAGCTGGTCCTGAAAATAGAGAATGGCGATCTGGTCGGAGCTTGAACGGACCGCGCCGGTGCATCCGTAGGCCACGGCATAAAACCATACCAGGGGATGGGTGAGGATGGTTTTCAGGGATTGCCATAGGGGGACGGTGACTCCCGCGGAGTCGTCGATCTCATCGTGGATGGCCTTGGGAAAACCAGCCTCATCGGGGGTTTGTTTGACCACCAATGCCATGAGGATAGCGGTGACGGCGGTGAACATGGGCGGGATACGGAAAAGCCATCGCCACTCCCCCGGTGGCACGGTGAGGGTGAAGAAGGTGAATCCCGCCAAGAGGATCGGGGCGATGTGGCTGATGGCCACCTGCCCGGACTGGATCACCAGGCCATAGATGCCGGAAAAAGTTCCCCGTTCACGGCGGTCGAACCAGGCGGTGTTGATTTTGACCATCCCGGGTCCCTCCGCCTGGACAATGCCGTTGATCAGCCAGATTAGAGTGAAGGTGGCGAAGTTGGAAGCGAGGTTGGTGCAACCGAAGACGAGGTTGACGATGATGGTGCCGACTCCGCCGATGAGGAGGGAGAGTTTGCCGCCGATGCGGTCGGCGAGGAGGCCGTTGAAGAGTTGCCCGGTGCCGTAGGCGAGGGACCAGATCGCCATGATGTCGGTGATCTGCGAGGTGGAAAAATGAAACTCCTGCATGATCCCGGGGACGGCAAAGCGGAAATTGTAGCGGCACATGTAGAAGGAGGCATAAAGAAGGCCCAGGGAGATCCAGTTGAGGGCCCGGCGAGAACGAAAGCCCTTGGGATGCGGGGTGACGGCGAGCACCGAGGCCAAGGACATGGCGAGAGCGTAACGCGAAAGAGTGGGCAGGGAATCGGAAAGGCCAAACCGAAACGTGACAATTCGATGGCGGATTATCTGGGAGATGATTTCGCCATATGTAATTGAACCTTATGGACATAGGCCATGGCGCAGGCACCCAGAAGTCCAAAACCAGCCATGATGACGAACCAAAAAGTGTAACCAAAATGAGCCTTGGTCGCATCCAAGACCCGTCCGGTCAAAATCAATGAGACGGCGGCCCCGTAGTATTGGAAGGAGTCGATGACTCCCGCAGCGAAGCCGGCCATCTTTTTTCCGCCGATATCCATCGGTGCGGCGGTTCCCACGATGGAGTGGGTGGAGTTGGCCGTGAAGGAGATCAAAATCAGGATCAGGCATCCCATGAGGATTCCCATCGGAGTCGGGTCGACATGGCCAAGGAGCAAAACGAGGGCGGCCCCGGTGATGACGGTGGCCTCAATGAGGTAGAGGCCCATGGCCACGGGAGAGCGGTGACCCTTGAAGAGATGGTCGGAAATCCAACCGGAGATGAATGAGCCGGCCACGGCGACCATGGGCATGATTTCCAAGGTTCGTCGGGCGGCTGCGGGTATGTTGTGTTCCATGTCGAATCCAAGCTGATCGCGAAAATAAAGGATGGCCAACTGGTCGGAACTGGAACGGACGGCCCCGGTGCAGGCATAGGCCATGGCGTAGAACCAGACGAGCGGATGGGTGAAGATGGTGCGGAAGGATTCTTTTAGTGAGACGGTCACGCCGGCAGAGTTGTCGAGTTCGTCCCGGATGACTCCAGGATAACCCGCCTCATCGGGAGTCTGTTTGGCGGCCCAGTACATGAAAAGGGCGGTGGCGGCGGTGAAAAGGGGCGGGATGCGGAAAAGCCAGCGCCACTCCCCGGAGGCCACGGTGATGGAAAAAATGGTGAAGCCACCCAAAATGAGCGGGGCCAGAAAACTGATGGCCACCTGTCCCAATTGGATCATTAATCCGAAGATTCCAGCGAAGGTCCCACGTTCCTGACGGGCAAACCATGCGGCATTGATCTTGACCATGCCCGGTGCGCCAAAGGACTGCAAATAGCCGTTGACCAGCATAATGAGGGTGAAGGTGGAAAAAGCCCCGGAGAGCGAGGCAAAACCAAAATAAAAGTTCACCACCAAAGTGCCGATTCCGCCGATGAGGAGGGCGTTTTTCCCGCCGATCCGGTCGGTGAGCAGTCCATTGATCAACTGGCCCGTGCCGTAAGCCAGGGACCATAAGGCAAAAAGGTCGGTGATCTGGGAGGTGGTGAAGTGGTATTCGGATATCAGGCCGGGGGAGGCGAAGCGGAAATTGTAACGGCACATGTAATACGAGGCATAAAGAAGTCCCAAGGAAATCCAGTTGAGGCTCCGGCGTGCCCGAAATCCGGGAGGATACGTGCGACCCATCAGGGTGCTTTGGTCCATGTCTTAATTTATCCACGATTTAAAAAAACACAAAAATAGTTCGAGTGATGGAGAGTGATGCCGCATGTTGAAGGAGTGGTTCTAAAAAAATACCGTCATTTGATCTGGGACTGGAATGGGACCCTGCTGGACGACGCCTGGCTTTGCCGGGAGATCATGAATGGCCAACTGCGTCGGAGGAGCTTGCCCACGATCAGTCAGGAGAGGTATGAGGCGGTTTTCGATTTCCCGGTGGAACGTTACTACCGGACCGTTGGCTTTGACTGGCAAAAGGAGAGTTTTGCCGAGGCGGGAACAGAATTCATCGTGGAGTATGAAAAGCGCAAAGGGGAGTGCCGCTTGCAGACAGGCGCCCGGGAGCTTCTGCAAAGGCTCGGGACGGAGGGAATCACCCAGGCGGTTCTCTCGGCTTACTCCCATTCCTCCCTGGAGGGTTTTCTCGGGCACTTCGGGATACGGGGGCATTTCCGGAGCGTGGCGGGACATCGGGATCACTACGCTGCGGGCAAGGTGGAGCAGGGGTTGGAGATGCTCAAGGAGCTGCATGTCCGGCCGGAGGATACCCTTCTCATCGGTGACACCACGCATGACGCAGAGGTGGCCCGGGCCATGGGGGTGGAATGTTTTTTGATTCCCTGCGGGCATAACAGCCGCGACCGTTTGGAGCGGTGCGGGTTTCCCGTGGTCGCGGGATTGGGTGATCTTCTGGCCGGATGAGGAGAGGGAAAAGTGTCACCCCGGGCGCTAGGGTTTGCTAGGGTGCTCCCGTCATGAACGTGGTGATGATCGATTACGGCCGGGGAAACCTACGGAGCGTGGAAAGAGCGCTGGAGAAGGCCGGTGCCACAGTAACCCGAGCGGAGGGCGAGGAGGGGTTGAAGAACGCTAAGCTCCTGGTTTTGCCCGGGGTAGGGGCTTTTGGGGACGCGGTGGAGGGCTTGAAAAGCCGTAAGCTCCTCGAGCCCCTGCGCGAATGGGTGAAGGCGGGCCGGCCCTTTTTGGGAATCTGCCTGGGATTCCAATTGCTGTGGGAAGAGAGTGAGGAGGCTCCGGGGGTGAAGGGGCTCGCGTTGATGCCTGGACGGGTGGAGAAATTTCGCGGGCAGGGGCTGAAAATCCCCCTGATCGGGTGGAGTGAGGTGAGGGTGGCCAACCGGGCTCAAGATTTGTTCGAGGGCGGGGACCGCTACTTTTACCATGTGCACTCGTATCGTCCGTCCACCGTGCCGCCCGATTGGGTGGCCTGCGAAACGGAGTACGGAGGTTGGTTTCCCAGCGGAATTTGGAAAGGGCGGGTTGCGGGCTTTCAGTTTCATCCCGAGAAAAGCCAGGAATCGGGAATCTCCTTGCTGAGGAGGGTCCTGGGGAAAATCAGCCCGGCCTGACTTGCGTCTGTCGTTTCCCTTTCTACCTTTTTGCAATGATCAACAAATCGACTCGTCTTGCCGTGTTGGGGTTGGTGGTGGGATTGGCTTCAGCCCAAATTGCCGGGGCCCAGTGCTCCAGCTGTCATGATGATGACAGCGGTGCCAAAAAGAAGAAGAGTTCAGAAACCAACAACGTCACCCCTTCCGACAAAAAGTAAGACCCTTAGAAAAACAAAAACCCTGCCCATTCCTGGGCAGGGTTTTTTGTTGGTGCGATCCGTCTAGTCCCGCTGTTCGGCAGGGATGGGCAGGATGACGGATTCCGGCTCGGGATCGGGCTGGTCGGCCATGCGGGCCTTGATACGGCTGGGGGAGATGAGAACGACGTCCCGGACGAGGCCGAGTTTCTCAAACAGCCAGATCATCCAGGCGGAGATGTCCGGTTGGGTCCAATGCATTCCGTGGCGGGCGGAGCGGGGGAAGGCGTGGTGGTTGTTATGCCATCCCTCTCCCAGGGCCAGGATGCCAAAGAGGAAATTGTTGCGGCTGGCATCGGTGGTCTCGAAACTCCGACCGCCAAAGGTGTGGCAGATGGAGTTCACCGACCAGGTGATGTGCTGGTTGAGGAAAAGGCGGACAAACCCGCCCCAAACCAGACCGCCAAAAGCCCCAAGAAAAAAGGAGTGGCCGAAGAAGGCGGCGGTGGCTCCGCCGATCAGAGTGGGGACGGCCAAGCCGGCGAAGACCCAGAACCAAAACGTTTTGTGCATGAAGAGAATGATCGGATCCTTCATCAGGGCTCCGGCATAGCGTTGGATATCGGGCTGGAAGTTGTCGAGGATCCAACCAGCATGGGCGTGCCAGAGGCTTTTCAGAGGGCTGTGGGGATCGTCGTCATCATCCGAGTTGGCGTGGTGTTGGATGTGGGTGGCGGCCCAGTGGAGGGCGGGCCCCTGCATGGCCATGGAGCCCCAGATCAAGAGCACTGTTTTGAGCCACGGATGGGCCTGAAAGCTTTTGTGGGTCAGCATCCGGTGGTATCCGAGGGTGATGCCTAAGGCCCCCATCAAAAAGAAGGCCAAAAGAAGTGAGAGATCCACCCAGGTGACGTAGGAGTTCCAAAGGAGGACAATGGCTGAGATCACCCCGAATATGGGCAACCAAACCAGAGCCAAAAGAATAGCCTTGGTCAGCGGAGTCGTGGCGTGGGCGTGGCTGATGGAACTGCTCAAGGCTTAAGTTTCGCTTATATCCCCAAAGGGCGCAAGCGAAGTTCGGAGATTTATTCAAAAAGTCACATAAGTCAGTCGGTCAGGGGTTTGTGAAACAACTTCGAGTGCCGTCACCGCCGGCGTGGGGGATGGCGCATGACGGTGAAAAAGAAAAGGAATTCCAGGGTGTAGACGGCGAGAAGTGCCCCGAGAAAGAAATCGAACCTGGCCAAGGGGAGGGAGGTGAAGCTGCGAAGAAGACCGTAGGTAGCCAAGGGAACGCCAAGCATCTGCGACGAGAGGAGCAGGCGAGGCTTGAGCTCCCGATATTTCGGGTGGAGGACGGACAGGGCCAGGGTGACGGCCACGGATGTCATCACGGTGAGAAGGAGCAGGACGAGGGCGATCTCCTCCGAGGGCTCCACGGGTCAGGGGTTTGGGTTGATTAACCGCAACAGTTCCCGGCGTCGGGAGGCGATTTCTTTTTCGGTTAGGGAAGCGAGACGGTTGAGGCTGAAATCCTCCACGGTAAAGGAGGCGAGGAGGGTGCCCTCGATGACTCCCTGGGCTAAGGTGGATAGGTTGGCCTCTCTCTGACCTGCAAGATAGCCGGTGAGACCCCCGGCAAAGGTGTCGCCGGCACCCGTGGGAACAGCGGGTGCGGCAAAGGCCCCCTCCGGTCCAGAGAGGAAACATCCGTGTTCCCCTTTTTTGACGGCGACGTAACGGGGGCCCCTTTCCCGGAGCCAACGGGCGGCCCGGACGAGGTTGGGTTCATCGGAGAGTTGGGTGGCCTCGGAGTCGTTGAGGATGAGGAGGTCGATCCTGCCCAGTAGCTCGAGCAGGCGGGACCGAGCGATATCGATCCAGAGGTTCATGGTGTCGGCAACGACGAATTTGGGCTTCTGCATCTGGTCGAGGACGGAGTGTTGGAGGTCGGGGGCTAGGTTGCCCAGAAGGACAAAGGGGAGCTTTTTCTGGCTTTCCGGGAGTTGCGGCTGGAAGTCGGCCACCACGTTCAGGTCGGTTGAAATCGTCCGGCGGTTGTTCATGTTCTGCTCATACTGACCGTGCCAGCGGAAGGTTTTTCCCTTGGCCACCTGCAGGCCGGAGAG
>RHAF01000030.1 GCA_010028775.1 Verrucomicrobiota bacterium
CGCAGGACTCGCGCACAGGCGTCCGCCGTGGCCCCGGTCGTGAAGATATCGTCACAAATTAGCAACCGGAGCCCCCGGGGGTCAAACCCCCGGGCTAGGGCCAAGGCTCCCCGAAGATTCCTTAACCGCTCCGATCGCCGCAGGCGGGCTTGGGGAATGGTCACCTTTTCCCGGATCAAACCCTCCCGCACCGGGAGCCCTGTCTTGTTCGCCATCCAGCGCGTCACCTCCAGGCTCTGGTTGAACCCCCTTCTTCTCTTACGCCATGGATGCAGGGGTACCGGAATCAGCGCATCCCAGCTTTCGGCCCCATAATGCTCGCGGAAACCATCCCATAACCAGCGACCCAGCCAGGGTCGCAGGGGGTACTGGCGCCCATACTTGAATCGCAGGATCGCCTCACGTACGGAGCCGACCGCCCGGTAAGCCGCGCGAAGACGGCTCAAGGCCCATTTTCTTTTTTCACAGTTCGCGCAGACAAAGGAATCGGCCAAGGGACGCGGATAGGGCTCGGCGCATCGCTCGCAGAAAGGTCTCTCCAGCCGGACCCACGGCCGCGGGGGCCTGGCTGCCGGAAAGATCAGGCCCAGGGCGGATTCAATCCAGATGCGCACGGAGCGGTTTTCCCATGAGGAGAAAAAACAAGAGGAGAAGAACGAGAAACGGCAGAGGCCCGGATTCCAGCGAGGGACCCCACCAACCGGGAGTAGCCTGGGAAACTTCCGGAAAGGAGGCCTCCGCCCAACGCACACCCGCCACCCAACCGGCATGAAGACCCGTCGCCGCCCATAGGCTTCCCCGCACCCAGGTCATTCGGGAAAGAACCAAACCCGCCACCCCCAAACCCGCCAACCGCCAAAGATCCACCGGGCTAGACCATAACTCCAAACGGCCCCAGGCGAAAAATCCGTCCATCCATCCCGATTCCGGGCCGGACAAGGGACGGATAAAATGAACGAGGGAAAAAAGAATCGCGTTCACCCCCAACAAAACTTCGGCCGGGCGGTAAGTCATCGCCTTCCACCAGGCCATCCCCAGAACCCCGCGGAAAAAGAATTCTTCCAAAACCCCCACCAAAATCCCCGTGGCCAAGGCCCCCGTCAAAACATCAAATCCAGGCACTCCCGCCCACTTTCTCACACCCAACCAGGCCTGTAACCCAGCCACCACACCGACCATCCCCATCCCCACCACCAGCCAGAGGGCGGCACGCGTCAGCGCACTTTTCCAACCGGGGGAACGGTAAAATCTTTTTGAATGGTCCCTCCAAAACCAAAGCAAGATCGGAACCAACGCCAGGGCCACAGCCAGCTGCACCCGGCCAAAAATTCTGGGAAAAGGAAACATCCCCGGCGCCCAGCGTTCGACGAGTTGGGCCACCGGATGAGCCAAAGCCCCGGTTAGAAAGACCCAAAAACCCAAAAAACCGAGGATTCCAGCCATCCCGCGCTTCATCCGCGTATCTTGCACACCCATCGTCACTTACGGCCAACCTTTTTACCCTACCCCAGCGTTGCCCCCCACAGGCTGCATCGGCTATTCTCTTCCATTCAACCCATGGCAGAAGCACGCCCCATCGCCCCGCTCGAGTTCGAAAAACCGCTCGCCGAACTGGAAAAGCGGATTGAGGAACTTCGCAATTTATCGGGAAAACAGAGGTTGGGAGCAGAGGAGGATCTGCACTCCCTGCAAAAGAAGCTCGAGGAGGCCCGCCGGGAGGTTTACGGCAATCTCACCCCTTGGCAGCGCGTGCAGATCGTCCGACACCCCCAGCGTCCCTACCTGCTGGATTACCTCCGCCTCGGGGCCACCGAAGTGGTGGAGTTGGGCGGAGACCGGGCTTACGGAGATGACCACGCCCTGATCGGCGGTTTGGCCACCCTGGGAAAACAACGGATTGTCTATCTCGGTCATCAAAAGGGTCGCGACACCAAGGAAAACCTCATGCGGAACTTTGGCTGTGCTCATCCCGAGGGATACCGCAAGGCTCTCCGTCTGATGCGACTGGCGGACAGGTTTCATTTGCCGGTGGTTAGTTTCATTGATACCCCCGGCGCCTTCCCTGGCGTGCCGAGCGAGGAGCGTCACATCGCCGAGGCGATCGCCGTGAATATCCGTGAAATGTTCAATCTCCGCGTACCCGTGGTCGCTGTCGTGATCGGCGAAGGCGGCAGTGGCGGGGCTCTTGGGATCGGGGTGGCCGACCGCGTGCTCATCCTGGAAAACGCCTACTACTCCGTCATCTCACCCGAGGGTTGCGCCAGCATTCTCTGGAAAGACCGGGCCTTCGCCCCCCAGGCCGCCGAAGCCCTGCGCATCTCGGCCAAACATCTTCTGGAACTTGGGCTGGTCGATGAGGTGATTCCCGAGCCGGAGGGCGGCGCCCACCGGGACTGGGAGACCACGGTGAAGGCCTGCATGGAGAAAGTTTCCAAGCACCTCGAGGAACTCTCCCGGCTCGCACCGGAGAAACTTCTCTCCTCCCGCCAGGAGCGCTACCGCGCGATCGGCTCCGTCCAGGAAAATTGAGCCGATCGGCGGCTCCCAGCACCGACCGGCCGGATTCTCAGCCTTCCTCCCCGATTTTCCCCAGCTCGTCGCGGATACGGGCCGCCTCCTCAAACTGCTCTTTGCCCACCGCGGAGGCCAAGTCATCCTGCAACCGTTTCTTGCGGAGTTTTCTCATCGCCTTTGGCACCTTGCCGGCATGCCGGTTGCCTTTTTGGCAGTCATTCAGCACATCCTGCAGGAGATTGGAAAAAACCGCGTAACACTCGCCGCAACCCAACCGACCCGTTTTGCGCACATCCTCTGAGGTGAAGCCACAGCTGGGACAACGATTGGAGGCCGCGGGGGTTGGCGTGGGAATCAGCAGGGTCTTGGCGGAGATCTCCTTGATCTCGTTCTCCACCGCCGCCGCGGGATCTTCCTTGCCTTTGCTGGCGGCCAGTTTGGAGACCGACGCCCAAACGTCGAAATCCACCAGGTCCTTCTGGGACAATTGGGGAATACATTTTTCACAGACATGCACATCGATGGATTTGCCGTTCACCAGTTTACTCAAGTGGCAGGTCGCTTGGTTGCCTGGACAGAACGTGCACTCCATAAAGGTAATTTAACCGTGACCGCCCCATTTCGCAAACCCCGCCCCGCCGATCCCGTGTGGTTGTCGGGAGCGATTTGGAAAGAAATCGAAAAGACCGGGACTTCGGCTTTTCTTGCCGCCTGTTCCCCGGGCATCCGTTTGGAGCGATGGGGTGACACCCTCCGCGCCCTGGTCTCCCCCTCCCTCGCCGCGGGGACCGAACCCTTCCTCCCCTCATCCCCTCCCGAAATTTCGTGGAAAGCCAATCGAGTCATCTGGCAGATCGATGGCGAAAAGACGGCCTCCCTTTCGCTGGGATCGGGATGGGAGACCGAGGTTCAGGAGTTGGGCCTGGGCTACGGCATCGATCTTAGTCCGGGAGTTGCCCCGGGGCTCTTTCCCGACCAAAGGGAAAACCGCCTCACCCTCCGCTCCCTTCGCCCGAAATCCCTGCTCAATCTCTTTGCCCACACCTGTGCGTTCGGCGTCCTGGCCGCCTCCGAAGGTGCCGCCACCCTGAACATCGACTCCTCCTCCCGGGCACTGGGCCGCGGCAAGGAAAACTACGCCCGTAACAAACTGGGCGGAACCGAGCACCGCTTTTGGGCAGAGGACGTGCGGAAAGTTCTCCCCAGACTCATCCGTCGCGGGGAAAAGTTTGATGCCATTATTCTCGATCCACCCACCTTCGCCCACGGCGCCAAAGGCCGGGCCTTCCGCATCGCGCACGAACTGGAACCTCTTCTGATCTCCTGTCTGGCCCTCGCCTCCAGAAGGTGCGCCATCCTCGTATCCGTCAATCAATCCGGCACCGGCGAATCGGAGCTGGCCACAACCCTCCGTGAGATTCTCGCCCGGGAACAGGTGCGGGCCCGTCTTCGACCCGGCCACCGCCCCCCCGAAGTCCCGCCCGAGCGGATGCCCGCCACTCTCTGGATCTTTCGGGAGGATTGACACTCCCCCGTCCCGACCGAGATTGATCGCCCGTGAACGGCCTCCAAACCCTCGCCTCCTCCGCCCTCAATCTTTTTCGGGAATTCGTTCCCGGGGATCCGGACGCCGCGCGCTTCTGGCTCCAGATCGGGGGAGGGGCGCTGGCTCTTTGGATCGTCCTCGGAATCCTCCTGCGTTTTTTTGGATCGGAAAACGCACGCCCTGGACTTCTCTTTTTGGTCGCAACCCTCGGACTTACGCTGATGGCGGCCGGGCCCGCCGCGGTGGAAACCTACGGTCTCCCCTCCACCCCGCCTGCGGTCCTTTCCGTGGTGGAGACCGTCAGCCAGTGGGCGGCCCATCGCGCCCATCTCGAACCCTGGCCGGCACGGTCGGTTCTTCTCGCCGGCGGCATGGGGCTGAGCCTTCTTTTCCTGGTGGTTCCACTCACCCGTCTCACCTTCCGGGTGCCCGGATTTTTGGCATTGATCGCCTGGTTGGCTGCCTTGGCCATCGCCGGAACGGCCTCCGCCTTGATCCGATCCCACCTGCCGGGAAAACCGAGAATCCAAGTGTCCAAACCGGGATGACCCGGCCAGACGGAACAAACAACTAATCTCCCAGCGCCTTTTCCAGTTTGTGGCGGATGTGATCAAAACCCCCGCTTTTTTTCGGTGCGGGAACCTCGGGCCCCACCACCACCCGGCAGAGGGACCCCGGTTGAGGAATCTGGAACCGGTCCCACGAAGGCAATTCCCACTTGCGGCTCAGGTGGGTCGTCACGGGAATGATCGGTCGGCCACTGGCCTCCGCAACCGCCAAGACCCCGTCCTGAACCATCCCTTTCGGGCCCCGGGGCCCGTCGGGCGTGATGCCGATGTCACGGGCTGCTTTTTTTTCCAACTCCCTGACCATCTCCCGCAACGCCCCAAGCCCTCCTCTCGAGCTCGATCCCCGCACCCCGTCTATGCCAAACCGGTTCATGATCCGGGTGATGAATTCCCCGTCCCGGCTGCGGCTGACCAACATCAGCATCCTGCGGCCGGGGCAGAACCGCTTGTAAAGATACGGCATCATCAGGATGCGGTTGTGCCAGAACGCAAAAATTCTCGGTTGATCGGGATCCCTCGGTAAAATTTCGTGGGGATCCTCCAGACGAAACCGCAGGGTCAGGGCCAAAGACCGGATGAAAAGAGCGATGACCGGCGGACTGTTCCAGGCGAGAAAACGTTTCATGGGAGGGCTCGGCGGTTCCACCACCGGGTGATGGATTTCCAGGGAGTCTCCAACACCAGCTCACGGAGAAGCTCCTCCGTCGTGGCCGCCTTGGATTCGTGGACACTTCGCAGTGCGATCATTCCCGGCAACAGAATGGCCACCAAAACGGCGTAGAGAATGACAAATCCGTTGATCTGCCAATCCGTTCCGTAATGGATGCCCTGCAGGGCATCGGTCAAAAGACCCCACCCCAGCGGGGCCAAGCCAGCCACCAGACTGGCCGCCACGCTGAAAAGGGCGAAAAAGTGGCTCCGCCCCATGACCGGCACAGTTCCCATCAAAAGGCGCATATGGGCGCTGTTGTAGAGCGCCAGCCCAATCCCAGCTGTCACCTGCTGGAGAAGAATGGTCTTTGCGTTGAAGGGGAGAAGATGCGCCGCCACGGATCCCCACCCCAGCCAATGGAAGGCCAGGATGAACCCGGCCAGAAAAAGCACCGGTCGGCTGCCTGCCCGGTCCAGAATCTTCCCCGCCCAAAGGGAGGTTAGGATGTAAAAAATCCCCCAGATCAGCTGCAAGACCATGAATTTCGAATCCGTACAGCCCAGTTGGTCTCGGGCAAAGGGAATGAAAATCAGTCCACCCCCGGACATCGCCAGCATCATGATCGCGTGAAACACCAGTAGCCTCAGGAAAGGAGGATGACCCAGCATCGCCCGCCAGGGAATCCCCTCCTCGCTATTGCTTTTGGCCGTCGGGGTGTCCGGAATCCTCCGGAGAAAAATCAGGGAAAATCCTGCCAGGACCATGCTCACCGCAAAAAGCAGGCCGAAGGCCTGGGGACGGTCGGTATGGCCCAAAAACCATCCGGTGAGAGCCACGGTCAAAAGGAGGGCGGTTTGCGAGGCGGCTTGGTCGATCGTCAAAAACCTTCCGCGCACGGATTCGGGGACGATGGCGCTGATCCAGGGAAGATACCCGCTGAGGGAAATTCCCCGCGCCGTGTTGAAGAGGAAAAGCAGGAAAATCACCAAAATCTGCCGCGAGGCCACATCCATCGGCAGGGGCAGGCCCGCCACCAGGGCGATGGCCCCGATCATCACACTCCGGCTGGTCCAGCCCCGCAGGACGAAGGAGCGGTATCCGATTCTTTCGACGAAACGCGCGGCAGGAATCTGGAAAATGTTCAGCAACGCCGAAAGACAGGCCAACACGCCGAGCACGGTGGCCGAGGCCCCGAGTTTTTTAAAGTAAAGCATCATGGGCAATCCCATGATCAGATAAAAGGAGCTGGTGTTGAAAACCTGAAAGAGAAAGGCGTTGAGCAGCGGACCCCGGGCCAGCCCGATGCCGCTCCCGTTCACGCGCCCGCTTCCCGCGGCCGGAGAAGCGGGAAGTAAATCACCTCACGGATCGAATCCACCCCCGCCAGCAGCATGGCCAACCGGTCCACGCCCAGCCCCAGCCCTCCGGCGGGGGGCATGCCGTGATGCAAAGCCTCAAGAAACTCCATATCCACCTTCTGGGTGTGCTCCCCGACTTGGTGATGGAACCTTTCCGCCTGGAGAATCGGATCGTTCAGCTCCGAATAGCCCGGGGAGATCTCCTGCCGCCCCATGATCAGCTCATAAACATCGACCACCGACGGGTCTTCCCGATTGAGCCGGGCCAAAGGCACCAGCTCGGCAGGCAAATGGGTGATAAAAACGGGATTCACCGCCAGGGCTTCGACTTTCTTTTCAAAAACCTTCTGCGTGATCTCGGACGGGGCCAGTTTTGGTTCCAACTCCACCCCAAGTTCGGCCGCACGGCGTTCCATCCCCGCCGCATCCAGATCAAACCAGTCGTCCCCCGCGGCCTCCCTCACCGCCTCCCGGTATTTCCTCCGCGGCCAAGGTGGGGACAGGTCCAGTTCGGAGCCGTCGCTTTGCCGGATTTTCAGTCCCCCCGTCAACTCATGTGCGGCCCCCCGGATCATCTCCTCCACCAGCTGGGCCATGCCCGTGAAATCCGAATAGGCCCAGTAGGCCTCCAGCATGGTGAACTCCGGATTGTGCCTCCGGGAAATGCCTTCATTGCGGAAATTCCGGTTGATCTCAAAGACCTTTTCCAATCCGCCCACCAGGAGACGCTTGAGATAAAGTTCGGGGGCAATCCTCAAATACAAATCCATGCCCAGGGCGTGATGCCGGGTCTTGAAGGGCTCGGCGGCGGCTCCTCCCGCGACCGTCTGCATCATCGGCGTCTCCACCTCGGTGAATCCCTCGCGATGGAGAAAATCCCTCAGGTAACGGACCAGCCGGACCCGCAAATCGAGGGCCCGGCGTGAATTCTCGTTCGAAACGAGGTCCAAGTGGCGGTGACGGTGGCGCGTCTCGGTGTCGACCAGTCCGTGCCACTTGTCCGGCAAGGGGGCAAGGGATTTGGAAAGCAACACCAGTTTCTCCACCCGCACCGACGGCTCACCGCTCTTGGTGGTGAAAAGCGTGCCCTCGACGCCGAGGATGTCCCCCAAATCGAGCAGTTCAAAAACTGCCCGCTCCGGTTCCGGTAAGGCAGGTTTTTGCACGTAGATCTGCAAACGCCCTCCGCGGTCCTGCAGGTGCAAAAACTGGCTTTTGCCCATATCACGATGGGAAACGATTCGGCCCGCCATTCTGACCCGCCGCCCCTCTTCCCATCGCCCCCGGATTTCGGCCGAGGTTTCGGTCCCGGGAAACGGCCCTCCGAACGGATCCACCCCCAGACTCCGAAGCTGCTCCAGCTTCTGCCGGCGGATCTCCATCAGGCTGGATGCGTCGTCGCTCATCGGCCTTGAGTTCTAGCCGATTCCCCCCCTTCTTGGTAGGGCGATTCTGCCGATCCCTGGATGCGTAAAATCAGGTGACCAGCTCGGGATATTTTTCCCGGGCCATCTGCTCCAGTCGCTTTCTCACCTCCTCCCCCGAATCCATCTTCAATATGCCCTCGGCCAGGGCTTCGCACTCCCCGAAGCTAAGGCTTTGGATCGCCCTCTTCACCCGGGGGACGGCCACGGAGCCCATGCTCATTTCATCCACCCCGAGCCCAATCAAGACCGGGGTCATCACCACATCCGATGCCATCTCCCCGCAAACTCCCACCCAGATGCCGTTTTTTCGCGCCGCCTCGATCACCCGACGGATCAGGGACAACACCCCGGGATGGGTCGGTTGGTAAAGGGAAGCCACCCGCTCATTGGTCCGGTCCGCCGCCATGGTGTACTGGGTCAGATCGTTGGTCCCGATGCTGAAAAACTGGACCATCGGGGCGAGCCGATCCGCAATCAAAGCCGCCGAGGGAACCTCGATCATCGCCCCCGCTTCGACCTCCTCCGCTGCGGGAATCCCCGCCGCTTTTAATTCCTCCCTTGCCTCCCGCAAAAGTGTCAGGGCGGCAGTCAACTCCTCCCGGGTAGCGATCATCGGGAACATCACCCGGATTTTCCCCCCCGGGTTGGACCGGCAGATGGCACGCAACTGAACCTTGAAAATCTCCGGCCTCTCGAGGCAGTAGCGGATGGCCCTCCAGCCCAGGAACGGGTTGACCTCCGGATCAAGCCCCTGATGCGTCGGCAGTTTGTCCCCGCCCAAGTCGAGGGTGCGGATGATGGCCAGATGCGGCCGGGACGCCTGTACCACCTGGCGATAGATGTTTGTCTGTTCGTCCTCCCCGGGAAACTGCACCCGGTTGAGGAACATGAATTCCGTCCGGTAAAGTCCGATCCCTTCCGCCCCGCTCTCCGTGATCAGGGGCAAGTCCTCCGGCAACTCCACGTTGGCGGAGAGCACGATGCGCCGCCCGTCGGTCGTGACCGCCGGGGTGTCCCGCAGGGCTTCCAGCCGCTGCTCGATCTCGTGGCGCCTTTTCTCAATCTGCCCGTACTCATATCGGGTCTGCTCGGTCGGATGGATGATGAGCAACCCGGCGTATCCGTCCAAAATGACCGGGGCCCCCGATTCGCAACGGCTGAGCACCTCGTGCAGGCCGACCACCGCGGGAATGTTGAGCGATCGCGCCATGATGGCCGTGTGGGACGTGGTGCTCCCGGCCTCAGTGGCGAAGCCGAGGGCCATCTGGCGGTTGAGCAGGGCGGTGTCGGAGGGGGAAAGGTCGTGCGCCAGGATAATGCTCGGCGCATCCAGGGTGTAGACGTCGGCCAGTTTGCGACCGAGCAGGTTGTGCACGACCCTCCGGCCGACATCGAGAATGTCCGCCGCCCTCTCCCTCAGGTAGGGATCCTCCACCTGTCTCAGGCTCTGGGCGTAGGTGTGGATGACATGCTGATAGACGTGCTCCACGCAGATTTTTCGGAGTTGCAGTTGTTTGCGCACCGCGGCGACGATGGTGCTGTCCCCGGCCACCAGCAGGTGGGCCTCAAAAATGCCCGTCTCCTGTTCCCCAAGGGAATGAGCGAGTTGTTCCTTGATTTTCTGGATCTGCTCCCGCGTCTTCAGCAGGGCCGCCTCCAGCCGACGCATCTCCCCGTCGATCTGCTCCTCAGCAATCGGCGTGGGGTGGATACGCACCTCCTCGTGCGCAAAGACCGCCAATTGTCCGCTGACCACGCCCGGGGAGGCAGGGATCCCGGCCAGGCGGAGTTCCGCGCCCGGGACAGGCAGGCTGTCGGAAGGGATCACGGGAAAAGACTATCTCCCCCCGGGCTACTCCTCGTCGAACTTTCTTTCGATTAATTTCTCGAGGGACTCGAGCGCCTCGGCCGCCCCCTGCCCGCTGACATGAATGACGATTTTCGAGCCCATGCCCGCGGCCAGCATCATCAGGCCCATGATGCTTTTCCCGTTGATGGTCTCCCCGTCCTTCTCCACATGGATCTCGCACCGGTGGCGGTTGGCCTCCCGGACAAACATCGCCGCCGGCCGGGCATGCAACCCCAGGCGATTTTGGATGACCACCTCCTTGGCCATGCGTTTTTCAGATCCGGATGCCGCAGCCATGCTTAACCGTCCTTCAATTTCAGCTGGGACAGAAGTTTTTCGTTAAAGTCCACCGCGGAGAACTGCCCCATGGTTTTCATCTTCTGGTCCAGTGCCGCCACCTGCACCAACCCCGCCAGATCCCGCCCCGGGCGGATGGGAATTCGCACGTGCGGCACCTTGATTCCCAGGATCTCGTAAAACTGCTGGTCCAGCCCGGTCCGCTCGATCTCCTCGATTTTTTCCCACTCCACCAGGCTGACCACCAGGTCGAGCCTCTTTTCCGTCCGGATGGCCTTGCCGCCAAAAATTGCCGCCACATTAATGATGCCGATTCCCCGCACCTCCATGAAGGTCCGTGTGACCTCGGCGGAGGTGGCCATGAGTTCCCGTCCCTCAATCAACCTCAGTCGCGTGATGTCGTCGCTGACCAGGGAATATCCGCGCTCCACCAGACCCAGGGCACATTCACTTTTCCCGATCCCACTGTCTCCACGGATCAGGACTCCCACCCCCATGATGTCCACCATGCTGCCGTGCTCGCTCGTCGAGGGTGCAAAATCCTCCTCCAGACAGAGGGTGATCAGGTTGACCAGCCGGGGGGTCGGAATCGGCGAGATAAAGACCGGTACCTTGGCCGCGCGGGCTTCCTTGAGAATGACCGCAGGGGGCCGGTTGTTCCGGCTGAAGACAATACAGGGAATCTTTCGCTCCAGGATCGCCCGGATCCGGGAGACCCTCGATGCCGCGTCCAGGGAGGTGTAATAGCTGATCTCGCTTTTTCCGATGAGCTGCACCCGACGGAAGGCGAAATATTTCGTGAATCCGGTCAAGGCCATGCCCAGCCGGTTGACCGCCCCCTCCCGGATCAGACGGCCCATCCCCTCCTGCCCCGCCACCAGCTTGAGCTGTAGGCGGGCCGCATGCTCGGTGTAGAAATGCTCCACCGAGACCGTCAGGGGTTTGCGGATGGCGCTGCTCATACCTAATCGGAATAGCCTTGGGGGTGGGCCTGATGCCAGCCCCAAGCGGAGCTCAAAATTTCATCGAGACTGGAGTGGATCGGCTTCCAGCCCAGTTCCCGCTGAAGCTTGTTCGCCGCGGCCACCAGGGAGG
Source organism: Verrucomicrobiota bacterium (assembly GCA_010028775.1). GTDB lineage: Bacteria > Verrucomicrobiota > Verrucomicrobiia > Methylacidiphilales > Verrucolacustridaceae > Verrucolacustris. The sequence goes on from RHAF01000030.1 coordinate 11,308, forward strand.
GAGGATCCCCCGCCCGCGCCGGCTGCATCCGCACCGGGATGTTTTTTTTGGTCACCCTTTTGGCCGCCTCCACCACCTGCTGGACGGAGTGGCCGTTGCCCGTGCCCACGTTGAAGAAGCCGGGTTTGTCCCGATGCAAGGCCAGGATGTGCGCCGAAGCGAGGTCGCGGACGTGGATATAATCCCGGATGCAGGTCCCGTCCGGGGTCGCATGCCGGTCACCGAAAATATCGACCTGGGAACGCTGTCCCAAGGCGGTGAGAAGGACGTTGGGAATGAGATGGGTTTCCACCCGGTGATGCTCACCACGCTCGGCCGAGGCCCCCGAGGCGTTGAAGTAACGCAGGCAGGTCGGGATGATTCCGTGGATCTGGGCGTACCAAGCGAGGATCTGCTCAAAAACAAGTTTGGAGTGCCCGTAGGGGTTGATGGGTTTCTGCGAGGTCGTTTCATCCATCGGGACTTTCTCCGGAATGCCGTAGGTTGCGCAGGTAGAGGAAAAGATGATCTTCCGGCATCCGCTCTGCACCATCGCATCCAGAAGGTTGACTCCCCCCGAAACGTTGACCCGGTAGTAAACCGATGGATCGCGCATGCTTTCCGGGACCAGAGCCTTGCCGGCGAAATGAATGACGGCCTCCGGACGGTGTTCCTGGGTGGCCCGCAACAGCAGATCCCGGTCGGCCAGGTCGCCCTGCAAAAATGCAGCCTTGGGATGAACCGCCGAACGGTGTCCCTCGCTCAGGTTGTCCCAGACAACCACCTCGTGGCCTGCTGCGAGGAGTTCCTCAACGCAGACCGAGCCGATGTAACCCGCCCCGCCCGTGACCAGGACCTTCATCGATCCAAACGGATTTCGCCTACTCCTTCAGATTCATTGCCAGAAGGAACTCGACGTTGGTCTTCGTCTTTTTCAGGCGTTCCAGCAACAGCTCCATCGCCTCCACCGGAGGCAACGAGGCCAGGGCCCTTCGGAGGATATGGATCCGGGGCATCTCGTCCGCGTGATAGAGGAGCTCCTCCTTGCGGGTTCCCGACTTGGAGATGTTCACCGCCGGGTAGATGCGCTTGTCCACCAGCGCCCGGTCGAGATGGATCTCCATGTTCCCGGTTCCCTTGAACTCCTCGAAGATCACCTCGTCCATCTTGCTACCGGTATCCACCAGGGCCGTGGCGATGATTGTCAGACTGCCGCCCTCCTCGATGTTGCGCGCCGCCCCGAAAAACCTCTTCGGTTTGTGCAAGGCGTTGGCGTCGACTCCGCCGGAAAGGATCTTTCCGCTGTGGGGCTGCACCGTGTTGTAGGCCCGGGCCAGGCGGGTGATGCTGTCCAGCAGGATCACCACGTCGGTCCCACGCTCCGCCAAACGCTTGGCCCGCTCGATCACCATTTCCGCAATGTGCACATGGCGGTCGGGGGGTTCATCGAAGGTGGAACTGATGACCTCGCCCTTGACCGAACGCTCCATGTCGGTCACCTCCTCCGGACGCTCGTCGATCAGCAGGACGATAAGATGCGCCTTGGGATTGTTGGCCGTGATGGCATTGGCGATCTTCTGCATCAGCACGGTTTTACCCGTCCGAGGCGGAGC
>RHAF01000004.1 GCA_010028775.1 Verrucomicrobiota bacterium
ATCTCAGACCCTTTTTTGATCCTGGCCTCCATTTTGGTGGGATCACCCGAGGAATCTTTTTTTATCTCGACCAACACCATGCCTTGGGATGAGGGGGAAAGCTTTTTCCCGACCAATACACGATCCGGTTTGGTCTTGTTGGCGACCATGACAAAGTCCTCCCCATCGAGCCGGACAAATCCCGCCAGAACAAGATCCTTGGCAAAATCAGCCGCCTCCTCCGTGCTGGAAGCCAGGGTAAAGGGGGATTTTTTCCCCAACGAGGAAAACCGTGAGTATTCGAGGGTCCCCGGCAACCCGGAAAGGGTTTGGGTAGCGGGAACCGCTGGGGTCTCGGACGGGGTATTTTCCGGCATGGCTCCCCAAGCTAACCCTTGGAATGCCGCCACCAAGAGGAGCGGAAGTGGAATTGTGAGAAACTTGTTCATGGAGTTTGGGCTTTGAAGAACTGGGCGACCTCGGCTTCCCCAATCATTTTTGGGGGTTCGGGGCTTAATTTTAAATTCAAGGCTGTGATGGCCATCCCTTTTTCGGGCTGATAGACCGCCACACCCCAACGAATGAACTGTTCCAGGCTTCCGGTCAATCGCATGCGATTTGCATAAACCGTGCAGAAGGGACCGGTCCGGGCCGGCTGAAGGGTCTGCTCCTCAATCTTCAGTCCCGCCGTGGTGGCCGAGCTTTGGGCGGTTTTTTGCAAGGCCGAGGCGGGATTGCCCTCTGAAACAGGGGCGAGATATTTCTGCAGCCATTCGATTTTGGGCGCCCACTCGTCTTTTTGGCTGACCCATGTCTGGGCTTCCAGCAGTTCGTCCGAGACGCGGACCAAATTCCGGCGGTTGATCCGGTCCAGGTTGAGGACAAACTTCAGAACCAACAGATGTAGCCCGACCCCCACGGCCAAGCCGAAAAAAAGCATCAGCCTTTTTTCATGAGCCGTTAACGTTCGCATCGGTTTCTCCCTCCTCTCCTTCTTTGGCGGGCGCCCCGGGAGGCATGCCCTCAGCCTGGAATTGGGCGTGCCCGTTGGGCAAAAGCCTCGGTTGGGGATGGCTCCAGCGGTACAGGGCCAATTCCTTGTTGTTTTTCAGCCAGTTAAAATACTTTTCCGTCAGCTCCAGATCGTCGCCCTCGCCGGCAAGAAAGACGTGTTTCCCGTTGTACTCAAACTGGGTCAAACGAACGCCCTTAATTAACGGGGGGTCCTTTTCCACCAAAGGTCGGGAGACCTCCCATAACACCGCGAGAACATTCAGCCGGGGATTCACCAGGGCCCCGGCCTCGCGCCACACCATGGCCGCCGATCGGATTTTTTCCGCATCCTCAGAGATGAGCGCAAGTTGGTGCTCCGCCATCTTGAGACGGATCAACGGAACGAAGAGGTAAACCAAAGCCAAAGACATGACTCCCGCATAAATCCAGCATAATGACCGCAGGATTTTTCTCTGTTTGGCCTGTTCCGCCTTGGCCAACCGCCGTTCCGTCAAGGTGGGCGGTGGTAGATTCCACGGTTGAGCGTTCAGACGTGGAGGCATCCTGCCCTCCACCTTGGAGGGAATGGAAAGGCCACCCAGAAAATCGGCTGCTCCAGGATGGTTCTCATTGTCACGCAGGACCAGCATTTGGAGTTCTTCGACCACACCCTCGCCCTCCAACTGGGCCAAAAGAGCCCCCACCTCAACGGCCATGGCCGAACCCAATTCCCTCTCCAGCATGGGCTGGGAGTGCAACCACTTTCCGGAGGCATAAAAGTCGAGCACCCATCGTCCCAGTTCCCTGCGAAGGATCGCCGTGGATCCACCCGCTGGCGAAGGAAGCACCCGCCCGGCCACCTCATAACGGGAGGCCTCCTCCACGATCCAATTTTCATCCACCGGGAGGGCAAGGATTGCAGAGGCGTCCAACTGCCGGAGCGACGGCTGCTCATTTCCATTTCCCATCACAGGTTGACTTCGAACGGGCTCCATGGACCAAACCGCCGACTCCGGATTAGCTCCCAGCAGGCCCCTTCTCTCCAAGGCCAAGGCCGCAAGATCCCGGGCCGGCGTCTCCTCCACCACCGGCGCCCAAATGGGAACGGAAAAAAATGCCCGGGAAGGCAAACAAAGAACCGCTCCGGGAGGAGGCCGGAGTTTCCTGGGCACAGGGGCCGGGCCAACACACCGAACCTGTCCACCCTCCGTGCTCCATGCCTCCCATCCCTCGGGGCCCGGGAAGACAAAGACCGGTCCGGAGGAGGCCCTGTTTTTATCAGCTTTGGGTCGGGAGGGATCTTTTTTCAAAGGCCTTTGTCCTCCATCCAACGGGCTTTGATTTGCGGGGGGTTGCGGGAAATTACGGCCACCACGGTTCTACTAGCTTCACCCACATATCCCGTCGAGGTTACCCGCCAAAGATCCTCACCGCCATTGGCGGTTCGTTCGGCCAAGATTTCCTGGCGAACTCCGGGCAACAGCCCCGGGTTCACCAAATCATCGGCCGTGCCCTCCTCCGCATCGGGCCCTTTTCGCGCCAAAACAAAGCTACGGGCCGAGCCGGGGGTCATTTCAAGCACCGCCTCGATCAGGTCCTGATCCGCGGAGAGAAGCGATAATTTTCCAGAGCCGTAAATCGTGAACTTGTTGCGCCAATCCACACCCTTGTTTTTCCGCGCCTCCTCGGCCATCTCCTGCCATCCCAGCACCTTTTCCAGCTCATCCAGCCTCTCCAAAGGCCCGTTCCGTGGGAGTGTCATTCCAAATTTCCCGTAGTCATCCTCTTCGGCACCCTGCGGTTGGGTCAACTTATCGGCATCCACCCAATCCAGAAGGCAATCAATCGCCCGCTGGGAGGTGGAGAGATTGACTTCCCATCCGGCGAAGAGGTTTTGCAGGATCCGCTTTGCCTGTGCCTCGTTGCCTGGTCGGAGCAGATAGTTGAGGTTCAGCTTCCCCGCCTCCCCGACAAACTCCTCTGTTTTGACGGAAAACCGCACCGGCACCTCCCGCCCGTTCACCCGCCAGATTTGCCTCAACTGGTCACTTAACTGTTGGGAGGCCTGCTCGACATCGGCACGCGCAATCTGGGGATTCAAGACCATCTGAATTCCCGACTCCGCGACCAAAATCGCCCGCGCGTTCTGCAGTCCGGCCACCTCCTGCCCCAACTGCCTTTGCAAAAGGGCGGCCAGCCCCAACATGGCGGCGGAAATCAGGGTGACCGCCCAAAGCACCACCACCAAGGCCACGCCCGAAGATGACACCGAGGTTAGGTTTTTTTTCACAGCGTTACGGACCTTGACGGGGAACCGAGAGGGTTGGGTTGGCAGGGCTTCCATTGGTCACGGAAACAGCAGCGGGCTGGATCAAGGTGAGAGCATTCATCGGCACCTGACCGGAAGGGCTGAGTCCCGTGGGAATCCAGAAAACACCCTCATTGGTCAAAAGCCTGTTTCCGTCCCTGCGCACCAATTCCATCCTCAAATAGGAGGGCTTGACGGGATTATTCCATTCCCCCAACTCCTGCTGCGTGCGAGGATCCCAGACCGACCATCGAAGATTTTGAATGTCCGGCATGAGCAGGAACCGATTGGTCTCCCCCCCTCCGCGCCCGGCCACGGTATTGGCATTCGTTAGCTCATACCTCTCCACCAGATATAAAACCCGGCCACCCCCCGTGGGGGATTTTTCCAACCGCAATTCGATGATCTTCAATCCCTCGTAGTTATCGGGGAGGATGGCCAAGGGGGCGTTGGTCAAAACCAGGTCGTATCCCCCGCCCGCGCGGGCGACCAAGCCAATCTGGGATTTGGCCGGAAGATCCAGGCAAAGCTGTCTGACGAGGGCAAACAGGCCGCTGACTTCCCGGCTCCGCAGGCTGTATTGTCCGGCCGCGTTGGCCCCGATCACGGAGAATTGAACCAGCTGAAAAATGACGCCGAAAATCAAAATCAAAATTGCCATGCCGAGCGTGACCTCAATCAGGGTAAAAGAGCGGCTGGCCTTCATCGCTGGGGCCAAAGGAGAAAAGAAACGGAATCCAGGCTCTCGCCGTTTTTTCCCGCAGCCCGCACCCCCACGAGAAACCAACCTTGGGCCTGCCGAACGGTCGTTTGGTTGGAATTCGCCAGTTGGATGATTTCGGCCGGCGAACAGTAACTCTCCAGTCCCCATGTTTTGTATTTATAATTGGGTTCCGGTCGCCACTTTTTCCCCCCGTTCTGCAGGTTATTGGAAGCGGCTAAAATCCGGGCCGCGAGCGATTCTACCGCCTGCCTCCGCTGGCTGGCGCGTATCATCTCCACATTGATCCCTAGCACATCGTTGAGGGCCACGGCAAAGCCCACGGCGGCAAAGGCGAACACCGCCACCGCAAGCATGACCTCGATCAAGGTAAAGGATTTCGATGAGTTTTTCATCGACGATCGGGCGTCTCGGTTGTGGTTTCTCCCGTCAGAGCCCCGAAAGAGAACTGCTCGACGTTGTCATCATGGCGAAGCCGAACCTTGATCGGCTCGACCAAGCCAGATCCGGTGAACAGCCAGGGATAGTCCACGTGGTTAACGCGCCGGCCCAGGGCCAGATCCTGCGGGGTGATCACCTCCATCGAGACCCCTTCAGGGAACGACTTTCCTCCGGCATTTCCCGGGTTGAGCTTGACCCTTTGTTCCCGACCGGATGACAGCGCCTTCTCCCGTGCCTGACCGGCCTGGTCCTCAAGAATTTTTCTAGCCTTGGCGAGATCCTTGTCCCCTCCGGTCGAGGTGAGAAATACGACCGCTCCACCCATGAAGACAACGCCGATTCCGACGGCCAACATGACCTCGAGAAGGGTGAAACCCCTGCGACCCAATCCCCATGGCGGCCGCCCGAACCGGCCGATGCCCTCCCGTCCTTTAGTTCGAACTGATGTCGTCACCCCCGCCACGGTCGTCTTTCCGGTCGGGGCCCATGGAATAGACCCGAAACCCTTTGGCCGAGGAGGAGTCGACTTTGTACTTATACTCCTGCCCCCACGGGTCCTTGGGCAATTCCTCGAAACCCTTGCCTTTTCCAACCAAGGCATTGAGGCCTTGGGTCTCCGTCAACTGAACCCCCCCGCTCTTCATCTCATACATCCGGATCTGGGTGGTGATGGCCTGGAGGTCCCCCCGCGCCCTCTGCTCCTTGGCAAACTCAAGGTTCCCGGTGAGCATAAAGATGGCGGAACCCATGAGGACGGTGATGATGCCCACCACCAGCATGATTTCGATGAGGGTGAATCCGGCCGAGGCCGACACGGGGATTAAGGATCGCTTTTTCATTCCTGTCTTAATCCTACGACAGGGGCCCCCGATGACAATCCCGTCCTCATTCGGGGCACCGGGAGGGTTCTGGACGCCGGGCTAACCGGGGCGGGACGGGCCGGAAGAGCCGACACGACCGGTTTTTCGGCCTCCCCACCAAAGACCACCTGGAGGCGGATATTCCTCAGGGTCGCCTCTGGGGATCCGTTGGCCAACTGGACATCCAGGTGATTTTCGCCGTTCTTCAAATATCCCGCCGGGACAAAGGCCCAGACTTTCCGCCAGCCGCCGTAGACAACTTCCCTTCCGCCAACCCCCGGCCGATAGCCGGGATCATCCAGCCCGGGCGCCTCCACGGCCACGGCCCCCAAGGCCCGCCCATTGACCCATAGCCAAGGCTCTCCCCCGGGAATCAAGCCGGCGATCTCCGCCTCCACCCGCCCGTAAAAAGGTTGACCCCCGATTGGAGCGATAAAACGTACCGGACTCTGCGGCTGGATTTTCAAGGGGCCGGGGTCCAGGACCGCATCCATTGCATCGCCTTTTTCCTCGTCCACGGGGGCCCGCCGGCCGCCGTCGAACAAATCCTCGGCCGGAAATATTTTTCCCGACGGACTGAGGTAGTATTGGGATGAGGAATTCCAGCCGGCTGTCAAAATCAAGGGCTCCACCCAGTTCAGCTCGACACGCTCCAGGACCGGATCTGTGCCGGTGGACTCCACAATGAACTGTCCCGGGCCGCCGAGGGTTCCACGGTCCAGCAAAAGGGTCCGCTGGTGCAGATCGGCCGCCTGCTCGTACAAATTTCCACAAACCGTGACCGATTTGCCGGGCTCCTGCCAGATGACCCTTGCAAAACCCCCGGAGGTTTGGCGAAACACGAGGGTCAACGCCAAGCGACTGTCGCCCGGGGGTGGACGCAGCAAGGCACGCCAGGCAAAAGTTTTCCAGCCCGGCTGGGTGGATACCGGCCCGAACCATGCGGGTTGTGCATCCTGGGGGCGGCGCGCTTCCCAGACCGCGGGGGGGATTCCCCTGCCGGGAGGAGCCTCCGCTGTGCCGATGGAGGCCGCCCAGAGCATAAAAAAGAGCCAGCCCATGCGGGCCAAACGGTGGGTCCACTTCTTCACGCCTGACACTTTGGCAGGGACAGAGCCATTTGGCCGACGGAGAGGGCGCCTTGCTCACGCCTTGCGTCAACAACCCCCGAAGGATCGGGAACAACTTATTAGAGACTTTTCCGCATTCCGGACATGGCGTCAAAGATACTGGTGATGATGGAGTAGACCACCGCCCCCACCACCAACGCGATGATCACGATGATCACCGGTTGGATCAGGGCGGTGATCCGCTGGATCTTGCGGTCCATGTCTTTTTCGAAGCGGGCCCCCGCCTTGTCCAAGGACTTGGCCAACTCCCCGGTTTGCTCCCCCACCGCCACCAGATCGAGAAACATGTCGGAAAATCCGCCTACCTGCCGCAGGGCGCGGCTGAGGGAATAACCCTCGGAGACCTGCTCCGAGGCCTGCTCCAGCTTTCCCCGGTAGTAGGTGTTGGCCGTGGATTGCGAGACCAGCTTCATCGCCTGCATCAGGGTCACGCCGTTGGCCAAAAGGTTGGCCAGGGTCTGGCTGAACTGGGCGTAAAAGGAGGCCTCAAGGACGGGGCCGGCCACCGGGATTTTGCTCCGAGCCTGGTCCCACCAGATTCTGCCCGCGGGCTGCTGGATCATCTGCCAAAAGGCCAATCCACCCATCGCCGCCATCACGAGCACCAACCACCCCCAATGCACCAGGAAGTTGCTTGTCCAGAGAAGCAGTTTGGTGACGATTGGCATGGTTTGCGGCGACTTGTTGAACAGCGTCTCGAGTTGGGGAACCAGCACGACAACGAACAGCACCATAAGCAAAATCCCCGCCCCGGTGACGAACATCGGATAGATCAGCGCCTGGATGACCCTGGCTTTGAGGTCGTTGAGCTTCTTCAGGTAGAGGACCTGACGCTGTAAAATATCCTTGAGAGCGCCGCTCACCTCTCCCGCGGCCACCAAATTGCAGTAAAGATCGGAAAAGCTCGCCGAGGCGTTCCTCAGGGCACGTGAGAGGCTGACGCCCTCCCGGACCTGGTTTCGCAGGGTATGGGCCACAATCTTCAGCGAAGAGGCCTCGGATCTTTGCTCCATCATCTTCAGCGCCCCTTCCAGTTGCAGTCCCGCATCCAGCAAGTCCCCCAGCTCCTCGGTGAAGGCGATGATCTGGCTTTCGGTCATCGGTTGGGCCACGGCCAGAGTGCCACTTTCCTGGGCCGGCTTGGCGCTGGTCTCCGCCCCCTCGAGGTGCAGACGCAGGGGCTGCAACTTCAGCCGGCTGAGATGGGCCAACGCCTCCTGCCGGCTTTTGGCCTCGAGCACGCCTTTGGTTCGGCCTCCGCCAACAGCCAAAGCCTCGTATAGGAACTGCGGCATATTACTGACCCGTGCCGGAGGCCTCGACCGCCGTCACCCGCACGACCTCCTCGATCGTCGTGGTTCCCTCCGCCACTTTTTCCCATCCGTCCTCGCGGAGGCTGGTCATTCCCTGGGAGCGGGCCATCTCCCGGATGACCGCGCTGGATTCACGACGGGTGATCAGTTCCTGGATTTGCGGGGAAACGAGGCAGATTTCGTAAATCGCGCGCCGGCCCTGGTAACCGGTGTGCCGGCAACGGTCGCAGCCAACCGCCTTGTGGGCGGTGGCCGCCTTCTCCACGGGAATCCCCACCTTGTGGCAGTACTCTTCGGTATAGTTCCCCGGCTCGCAGCACCACGGGCACAACACGCGGACGAGTCGCTGGGCCAGAAAAGCCCGCACCGAGGTGCCCACCAAAAACGGCTCCACCCCCATGTCGACCAGTCGGGTGATACCCCCGATGGCGTCATTGGTGTGGAGGGTGGAGAAAACCAGATGTCCCGTCAGGGCGGCCTGGATGGCGATCTTGATTGTTTCGCTGTCACGCATCTCGCCCACCATGACCACATTGGGATCACCCCGCAGGATGCTACGCAGCCCGGTGGCAAAGGTGAGGTTGATTTCCGGCTTCACCGCGATCTGCACCACCCCAGGGAGCTTGTTTTCCACCGGATCCTCGATGGTCACAATCCGCCGGTCCTTGGTGTTGAGCGAGGCCAGAAACGTGTAGAGGGTGGTCGACTTTCCGGAGCCCGTCGGCCCGGTGATCAGCACGATACCGTTGGGCAAGGCCAGAAGACCCCGGACCTTCTGCTCGTTGATCGGGCTGAGGCCGAGCTGGGCGAAATCATACCTTTGTTGGCCGAGCAGACGGAGACTGACCGACTCCCCCGTGACCGAAGGGATGGTGGCCACGCGAACATCGATCGGCCGTCCCTCGAACTCCAGGTTGATCCGTCCGTCCTGCGGCAAGCGCCGTTCGGCAATGTCGAGATGGGCCATGATCTTGATGCGCGAAATGAGCGAGGCCTGGAAGAGCTTGATCTGCGGAGGAACGGGAATGTTGCGCAACACTCCGTCGATCCGATAGCGCACCTGAAGATCGTCCTCCAGCGGCTCGATATGGATATCCGTCGCCCGCTCCTGGAGGGCCTCCCGGATGATCTGGTTGACGAACTTGATCACCGAAGCCTCGGAATCGTCCCCATCGAGAATGGTGGTCTCCTGTTCAAGATCGCTCGGGGGCGGAAGATCCCCGCGTCCCTCCAGGATTTCATCAAAGGTCTCCGCGCCCACCCCGTACCCGCTCCGCAGACCATCAAGCACGGCCCGACGCGGGGCCAACATCCACTGCGTTTCCCCCTCCCAAAATCCGGCCAGGGCTTGGCGGGCCAAATGATCGAAGGGATCGAAACAGAGAACGGGCAACGGACCGCCTTCTTCCGGGGTGATGGGCAAGAGGCGGTGCCGCAAGGCGATCCGGGCGGGAAACTTATCGCGCATCGGCGCGGGAATCGGCGGAATTTCCCCGGGCCAGACCGGAAGACCGATGGATTCCCCCAGCTTCTGGGTAAAGATCTTTTCGTCGACCTGCCCGGTCTCCAGCAGGGCATTGACCATGGACCTCTGCTCCTGGGAAGCCTCCAACACGGCTTTCTGACAGGTCGCCAGATCCTTGGCGCCCGACTGTTCCGCCAAATCGACCAGGGCTTCCGGCAGGCTCACGGAGCCAACACTTTCCCCAGTTTTTCCGGGTTCAATCCCGCCAGATCCCGGGTGACAAACCTTCCGTCCTCCCGGATAAGCTGCCCATCGAAAAAGATCCGTCCCCCGCCATGGGCGCGATCCTGCAGGTTCACCAGGTCCCAATGGACTTGGGAACGGTTTCCATTGTCCGCCACCTCATAGGCCTGGCCCGGCGTGAAATGGAAGGAACCGGCAATCTTTTCATCAAAGAGGATGTCCCGGATCGGCCGGGTGAGCCTCGGATTCAGGCCAAGGGAAAATTCACCGATGTACCGGGCCCCCTCATCACTGGAAAAGATCTCCTCCAACTGGCGGCCTTTGTCCCCCGCCTTGGCCTCAACAATTCTTCCTTTGGAAAAGCGCAGCCGCACGTTGTCAAAGGGAATCCCTCGGTAGATCGCCGGCGCGTTGAAGGTGACCTGTCCCTCGACGCTGTCCCGGACCGGGGCTGTGAAAACCTCCCCATCGGGGATGTTTCTTTCTCCCACGCAGGGTATCGCCCCAATCCCCTTGATGGAGAACCGGAGATCCGTTCCCGGTCCGGTGATGTGAACCCGGTCGGTTCTCTTCATTCTCCGGACCAGCGGTTGGAGTTCCCCGGCCATCTTGCGGTAATCCAACGTGCAGACCTGAAAAAAAAGATCCTCAAAAGCATCGGTGCTCATGCCGGCGGCCTGGGCCATCGAGGGGGTAGGCCAGCGGAGCACCACCCAGCGCGTATGGTTGATCCGCCGGTCGGAAAAAGGGCGGAGGATCTTGCCGGCCATTTTCTGCTTTGCATGGGGAACATCACTGGACTCAAAACTGTTCTGCGAGCCCCTCAACCCGATGTAGGCCTGCATCGAGCGAAGACGGGCCAGATCGTGTTTCACGGAAAACCGCAAGCCCGAATCCGTGGCACCCTGCGCCAGTTCCCGGGAAATCCGTCCCGCATGGAGTTGCACATGGGGTTCCGCCCCCCTTTCCCGCACTGCCCGGATCAGCTCGATGACAAAATCCTCGGGGATCTCCGCCGCATCGATCCAAACCCGGTCCCCGCGCCGCAGGCGGGTCGAATGCCCCGCAAGCAACCGGGCCAACGGGCGGTAAGAGGCTTCTTTCACGGAGAACTTTTCCCCCACCCCGGACGGGGGTAGGTTACAAGGTCATGAGGCTTCATCCCTTTAAGTTTCAACCACTCCGCTTCTTTGGCAAGCTGACCGCTTCATTGATCATCGGTGTTTTTTCGGGATGGGCCACCTGGGCGGCGGAACCCGCCACCCTCACCGGCCAAGCAACCATCCAGCTAAAAAACTCCAGTTCCCCGCAGAAACTCGCCGGGATGGACCTGGTTCTGGCTCCCGCCACCCTGATTCCGGAAATCCGACGCCTGCGTATGGAGACCTGGAGGACGGAGGGTCTGGCTGTCAAACGGAATGCTGATGGGGAAGAGGAGCCGATCGGCGTGCAGATCGACTTTGCCGACGGATACAAGAACCTGGATCTGAAGGCCATGAGCCAGGCTGCCGCCAACGCGGCCACTCTGCGGACCAAGACCGACACCAACGGGGTCTACACGTTTAGGAACGCCACGCCCGGCCGTTATGCCCTCTACTGCCAGTACAAAAGCCGCTATGCCGTGGCCTATTGGTTGCTGGAGGTGGATGTGGCCGGCGGAAAAACCAACTCCCTCATCTTATGCGAGACCAACGCCGCCGAGATCTTTAACCGTTTCGAAAAAAAGAAGCCTTAACCCTGGCCGGAGGCGGCCTGCCAAAGCCTCCAATAGGGGCCCTTGCGCGCCAGCAGATCTTCGCCCCGTCCCTCCTCCACCAATCTCCCTTTTTCCAGAACCAGAATCCGGTCCGCCCGGTGTGCCGCATGCAACCGATGGGTGACCAGCAGGGTAGTCGGACGGCTCATCACCCGGCCCAGGACATCGAGAAGATCCTTCTCCGTGGCCGGATCCAGCGCGCTGGTCGGTTCGTCCAAAAGAAGGATTGGCGCATCCCGCAGGAAGGCCCGGGCAATCCCGATTCTCTGCCGTTGTCCACCGCTCAGCATCGCCCCGCGCTCCCCCACCCTCGTCTCATACCCCTGGGGCAGGGAGCGGATGAACTCCTCCGCCTGCGCCTCCTGGGCCGCCTTTTCAATCTCCCGGAAGGAGGCCCCGGGTCTGCCGTAGGCGATGTTTTCCCGCACGGTTCCGTTCAGCAGGACGGTCTCCTGAAGGACCAGAGCCTGCCGGGACCGCAGGTCCTTCTTGGCCACCTCCCGCAAATCGATCCCATGAAAAAGAATGCTTCCTTCCGTCGGGTCGTAGAACCGCGGCAGGAGGGATAGAAGCGTGGTCTTGCCGGCCCCGGTTCCTCCGACCACCGCCACGGACTCCCCCGGCTCTATGACGAATCGCAGACCGCGGAGCACCTCGTCCCCACGCGGGTAGCGGAATCCCACATCTCGAAACTCGATCTTTCCGGCGCCGGACGGCAACCGCACCGGCCTGGCCGGATCAGGAACCTCGTCGGGAGTGTCGAGAACCTCGAACACCCGCTGGGCTGCGGCGGCCGCCCCCTCCATCGACCAAGCGGTGTAGCTCAGCTGTTCCAGCGGGGAGTACAACATCGCGAGATAGGCCAGAAAAACGAGCAGGTCCCCGAGCGTCATCCGCCCCGCGGCCACCTCCCCCGCACCCGCCCACAGAAGCGCCGCCGTCCCGGCGGCCAGCAGCGTTCCCACCACCAGGGTGCTGGCCACGTTGGTCATGGACAGGCGGAGGTTGGCCTCGAGCGACTGACGGCACTCCCGGCGAAAAAGATCCACCTCGTGGGACTCCCTTCCGAAGGCATGGACCACCCGGATACTGGAAAGCCCCTCGTTGGCCCGGGCGAGCACATCACTTTCCTGGGACTGCAGAGCCGCCGTTTCCCGTCGGATTCTTCCGGCATAACGCGAGATGGCCATCAGGAGAAATGGAATCACCCCCAGGGAAAAACCGGCCAGCAGGGGGCTCATCCGGAACATGACAAAAAAAGTCCCGCCCAAGGTCAGGAGCGAACCGAGGATCGTGGCGAAACCGCGGTTGAAGTAGGTCTGGATCGCCTGGGCGTCGTAGGCCACGCGGAAGCTGGAATCCGAACTCCGCCGCACATCGTGAAACCGGAGGGGCAGGGACTGCAGGTAGGCATACAGCTCCGTTCGGATCCGTAACAGGGCCCGCAACCCGATTTCAATCAGGGCGAAGGTTTCGGCCAAATTGACCGCCCCCCAAAGCAGATGAATCCCCACCAGCGCCCCGCAGGTGATGGAAAGGGCGGACGGCAGGGACCATTCGCCGGGCAAAAAGGGAAGAACGATTCCCCCCTCCGGCGACCGGAGGATGACATCAACGACAAATTTGAGGGGCCATGGTTTCAGCAGGTTGAGCCCGGTGGCGATTCCGAGCAGTCCCAAAGCCAGCAAAATCCGCCCGAGAAAAGGCCGGTAGTAGCTGAGAATGCGGAAAATCAGACTCATGCGGATTGAACCTTTACTCCGGTGGGCAACAATTGGGCCCGGCGGGCGGCCACCCGGACCAGATCCCCCACCCGACGTCGTAACTGCCAACCGGTCCAAAGCCAACCGGTCCCGGCCAAGGCCAGGATGCCGAGGAAAAAGGGAAGCGCCGCGGGATACGCCAAAGCCACCAGCACATCGGCGGTCACCGCGGTTACGGCGAACAGGACGCTGAAAGTGGTCGGAACGATGCCTTGGTGAACGCGTGTCAACCGACGGCCGTGGGGGTAAATTTCGGTCAGGCTTCGCAGGCGGATGTGCCACCACCGGTTGGCGAAAATCTGCACATCCCAAGAGTTCCAACCGGTGTCCTGCGCGTAGCGCCAGCCCTCCTCCTCGAGGATTTTTTCGATCTCGGCGAGCAGGTGCACCCTTTCCCTCCCCTGTTCGCTCCAGAAGGAAAGGAGACGGGAGCGGAAAAGCGGCAAGGACGGTCCGGCATCTCTTTCCGGGGTCTGCACCACCGCGTCAGGGGTCCTTTTTCCCTTCAGCCAAGTGAAGTAACGGGCCCAATCACGGACCAGGGGTTGGGTCAGGGCGAGATAAAAAACCGTCAAACGGGCCAAAACCGTGTCGTGCCGGGGCTCCACCCGGGCGACAACCATGAAGGAGATCGCAGGCAGCAGAGTCGCGGCAAGCATCAGGAGGGGAAGAATCCGAAGCTGCTCCACCTGGATGGAGACAAGGAAGACAAACAGGGTGAGCGCATTCCACTCAAAGCCGCTGACCAGCTGCGCCCAAGGCGAGGCCGGCTTGGGATAGAGACACTGGAAGAGACCGGTGCCGAAAATTCCATGGTAGATGATCGGGCGGTGAAACACGCGCTCGAACCGCGGAAGTCCGTAGATCACCCCTTTCCACCGCGCGGAGCCCTGGGGATCGAAGTACTGCATATGCTTGAACCGCAGCATCGCCTCCGCCTCGCCGTATCCTTTTTGCTGGCGAAAATAGGCCTGCATGGTGAAGCGGCGATGGTGCCAGACCAGGGCGCTGGGACTGAACCCGATCTTGTGCCCTGCCTGCATCAACCTCCAGCAGAGGTCGACGTCATCCCCGGCGGTGCGGAATTCAGGGTCGAAACCGCCGATCTCCTCAAGAACCGACCTCCAGTAGGCCATGTTGCAGCCCGGGATGTGTTCCGCCTCCGTGTCGCTAAGGAGCACATGGGTGGGTGCCCCCGGACAAGCCGCCACCGCGGCCGGAACCGGCCCTTGAGCCGGAGGATTGAGGTTGGGCCCCCCCACCGCCGCGTAGGAGGAGTGTAAAAGGGAGGAGACGAGAAAATAGAGCCAGTCGGAATCAGGCATGCAGTCTGAATCAGTGTAGGCGACGATCTCCCCCGCGGCGGCCTGTAGGCCGACGTTGCGGGCCGCAGACAAGCCGCGGTTCGGTTGGAGGATGTTTTTTACCAGAGGAAAATCGGCGACGATCGACTGGGTCGAGTCTTTTGAGCCGTCGTCCACCAAAATCACCTCGAAATCCGGATAATCGACTTTTTGGAGAGCCTCAAGGCATCCCCGCAGGGTGGCCGCCCCGTTGTAGCTGCAGACCACCACCGAGACCTTCGGCACCCGTGGCAGGGGGAATTTTTCAAATAACCGGTCCCTCGCTCCGAGGGTTTTCTGCGCAAGGTTGCGGTAGGCTAGTTTCGGTTGTCGGTCCCTCTGGACCAATCCGAAGGCCCAATCCTCGACGTCGATTCCGTCGGTGAACCACTCGTCGGTCCAGGAAAACAAAATCGTTCCCGCCAAACCTCCGCGAAACACCTCGTCCCAATGCAAATCCAGCAAAGCCGCCTGCTCCTCCTGGCTGTGCCGGATCGTATCCATGCCGAATTCGCCCAAAACCAGCGGTCGGCCCTCGGCCAGATTCTGTAAGCGCGAAAGGTAAGCCCTGAGGTCCGGCCCCCGGTGGAGGTAGACGTTGTAGGATAGAAAATCCGTCTCTTTCGGCAGAAGATATTCGGTCGGCGGAAAGTTGGCGTAGGCCGCCAAGGCGCAAGAGTCTTCGTCTTTGACGATCCGGACCAGGGAATCGAGGAATCCCTCAACCCGCTGGGGCCCGTACCAGCGGACCAGGTCGGGAGGGATCTCGTTGTCGATGTAGTAACCCAGCACCGCGGGATGGCCCGAGCCCGCCTTGGCCGCCCGCCGCACACTGGCCCGGATCTCCCGCCGGACGGTGCCGTCATCCAGGAAAAGCACCCGCCTCTGCCACGGCACGGTCACCATCACCCGCAAGCCATGCTCCGCCGCCAGGTCCAGAAACCAGCGGGGGGGAGGATGATACACCCGCAGAACGTTGAAGCCGGCGGCGGCCACCAGGGCAAAATCGCGGCGGGCCTTCTCCGGCGCTCCCAGATGGTCGTCGCCCTCCCGGAAAGGGCCATAGGTGACCCCCTGGATGAAGAACTTGTTTTCCCCGCTGAAAAGAAACTTCCCGCGCACCTCGATGCGCGGCCCAGACAAACCGGAGCCGTGACCCGGGGCGGAACTCACTCGCGCAATTGGCCGCGGCCAACAACCACGTACTTGTAGGAAGTCAGCTCCTCAAGCCCCATGGGGCCACGGGCGTGGATCTTATCGGTGCTGATCCCGATCTCCGCCCCGAAACCGAACTCCGCCCCGTCGGTGAACCGGGTCGAGGCGTTCCAATAGACCGCGGCGGAATCGGCCCCCCGCAAAAACTCATCCGCGGCCGCACGATCGCCCGTGACGATCGCATCCGAATGGTGGCTGCCGTGCTTTTCCAGGTGTTCCAAGGCCCCACGCACGCCGTCGACCACCCGGATCGACATGACGAGATCGAGGTATTCAGTCTCCCAATTGGCCGGTGGTTCCAGTTTTTCTCCCGCCGCCTGGCTGGCTGCGGCATCCCCGAAAAGCTTTACTCCCTTGGCCCGCAGGGCCCGGACCAGACGGGGCAGAATCTTTTCCGCCCCGGCGCGGTCGACCAGGAGGGTTTCCGCCGCATTGCAGGTGGCGGGACGCTGGCACTTGGCATTGACCACGATGGCCTCGGCCATGTCGGGGTCGGCGCCCTGGTGGACAAAAACGTGGCAGACCCCGTGGGAGTGTTTGATCACCGGCACGCGGGCGTTCTCCAAGACGGTATGGATGAGCCCATGGCCGCCCCGGGGAATCAGAAGGTCAATGACCCCCTCCAAACGGCACATTTCCGGAATGCTTTCGCGGCTTTCATCCTCCACCAGCGCCACCACCTCGGCCGGCAGTCCCTTTTTCTCCGCCGCCTCACCCAGCGCCGAGGCCAGGGCCCGGTTGCTTTTCTTCGCCTCCCGTCCGCCGCGCAGAAGCACGCCGTTCCCGGTCTTCAGGCAAAGGACCGCGCTGTCGACCGTCACGTTGGGCCGGGATTCGTAAATGATGCCGATCAGCCCGATTGGCACCCTGATTTTCTTAATCTCCAGCCCGTTGGGTTGTTTCCATTTGCGGATCACCTCGCCAACGGGATCAGACAATTTCACCACCTGACGCACCCCGGCAACCATTTCGGCAAAGCGCTTTTCATTCAGGTCCAGCCGGTCGAGCAGGGATCCGGAGATTCCCGCTTTACGCGCCGCGGCCAGATCCTCGTCGTTGGCCGCGCGGATTTCATTTTTTCTCAGCTCCAGCTGGTTGGCCATGGCCAACAGCAGGTCGTTTTTCTCCTGCGCGGAAAGCCGGGCCAAATGGCGCGAGGCCTGCCTGGCCCTGCGGGCCAAATCCAGCACCGCGCTCATCGGGCAAAGAGCGTGCCGGGAGGCGTGGCCAAGGCGCTCTTCACCAGCACCCCCGTTTGACGCCCGTCGGCGATCACCACGGGAATCCCCCGCCCCATCGCCAAGCGGGCCGCCTCCAGTTTGGAAAGCATGCCTCCGACCGAGCCCGCGCTTCCGGCCCCGCCGGCACAGGCTTGGGTTGCCGCATCGATCCTTCTCACCCGCCGGATCAGCAGACCGGTTCCGTCCGGACGGCTCATCAGGCCGGGGGCATCCGTCAGGATCACCAGCCGATCCGCCTCCGCAAGTATGGCCACGTGGGCCGAAAGGCGGTCGTTATCCCCAAAGGCGTTAAGCAGGGCGATCTCCTCGAAAGACAGAGCATCGTTCTCGTTGAAAATGGGAATGCATTTCCTTTGCCGTAGAAGGGTCTGCAAGGTGGCCCGCGTGTTGTCGTAAATCCGGCGGCTGTCCAGATCCCATGAGGTCAGAAGAATCTGGGCCACGAGAAGTTTGTGGGGAGCCAAGGCGGCACCGTACGCCTTCATCAGCAGGGGCTGGCCGATGGTGGCGCAGGCCTGCATTTCCGGCCGCGAGGTGGGGCGCTTTTTTAGCCGCAGGGCCTGCATGCCCGCGCGGATCGCCCCGGAGCTGACAAGAATGACCTCATGCCCCTTCTGCCGGAGCCGGGCGATTTCCCTCGCCCAACCCTGCATCCGGGCCTGCGCCAAGCCGCCCTCGGGGGAGCCAAGCAGACTGCTGCCGATTTTGATGACCAACCTCATAAAGAGCTCCGGTTCAGTCTTTTTTTGCCCGACCCCAGACTTGGGCGATTTGCTGCACCAGGCGTAGCCCGGCCAAAACGCGCCCGCCCAGCCCGAGGCCGTGGCCGGCGACTTTTTTTCCGGGATAAAAAAGGGAAACCAAGGTCAGGCCCAGCCCGCCCCATCGGGCACCCAACCGAAGGACGTTCTCCCCCTCGTCGAGCCAATGTCCAAGGGAGGAAGCCTGGGCGCAGGCACGGCGAAACTCCCACCCCGCCCGGCGTGAGGAGGCCTGACACGCCAGGCGGATCTGCCGCGCCCGGGTCAGCGCCGGGAGCTCAACCATTCCCGGTCCCTCTGGAATTCAGCCACCGTGTCGGAAAAAGGCATACCCTCCCCCTGGATCCGTTTGCGCATCCGCAGAAAAGCCGCCCAAGCTCCCAGCCCGTAAAGCACCGCCAATCCCACCAGCGCCAACAGGCGGGCATGAGGATCGGCCCACACGGAAAGCACCACCGCGAGCGAGGCCACCAGCAGGGAGAGAGCCCCCAGAATGAGGGCGGCCCCCAGCCAAAGGATCGCCTCCACCGCCCTCCACTTCTCCTCCTGCAACTCGGCGCCCAAAAGCCGCAACCGCTGTTCCACCACCTGGATGGAAGTCAGGGCAAGATCACGCAGGGCGGAAATCATCGCTCAGTTCCTTGTTCAACGACGGTTGATCAGGGCTCCAATCATCAGACCGGCCACCAAGGCCACCCCCACCGATTCGTAAGGGTGCTTGCGGATCATCCGATCCGCCTCCTTGATACCCTCCTCCGCCACTTCCTTCACATCCTCAAGGCTCTGGAATTTCTCTTTGGCCGACTCGATTTTCTTCGCCAGTTGCTGCCGCACCTCCCGGGCTTTGTCGCCCAACTGGCCTGCAAAAGCTCCTCGGCATGGGAGATCACCTCCCGGACATCATGCTGGATTTTGGTGGAAGCCGCTTGTCGGAGGGTTTTTTTGGATCGGGATTTGGCCATCCGGATATCCTGCCCATCCCGCTCCACGGTAGCAAGTTCCCCGCCCCCGGATCCTCCCCCGCCTAAACCTCCAAGTCTTTGGATGCCAAACGTTTTTCCAAAAGAGTCCGGGCCCGATGGCGCGCCCTCAGACGGGGGTCAAACCAGATCTCCCCGAACATCTGACCCAGAACGCTGAAAACCCCCAAAAGAGGCATGGCCAAAAGGAGCCCATAAACTCCTCCCAGCATTCCCCCGCAAAAAATCATCATTACTGTGATCAGGGGATGCATCCGCAGGGCCCGCCCCACGGTCATCGGCGTGTAGACAAATTCGTCCAGCATCCTGACCACCAGAAAAAGCAGTACCACCGCCAGCATCATCCAACCGGCTTGAGGCGCCTTGACCGCACAAGTCGCCACCGCCACCAACCCCCCCAGAGCCGAACCGATGTATGGCACCCACGCGAAAACCGCGCAGATCAATCCCAGCAGCATGGCATCGCGGAAACCAAAAATTCCAGGTCCCTGGCCCAGGGCCCACAGGCCCAATCCCAAGGTCACCGTGTCCAGCAGGGTCAACCCCAACATGCCGCGAAAATAGGCGTGCATCTGCCGGTTCAACCGGTCGAAAAGAATCAGGGTCTTTTCAAAAAAAGCATTGGGCACCGCCCTCAGCACCAGGCGGTGGAAAGCGGCGCCGTCCCGAAGGAAGAAAAAAGCCAGAAAAGGAACGAGCAGCAGGCTGGGAAGCCAGTGGAGAAGAAAAAGGGCTGTGTCCGTGATGTACTCCTTGCCCGAGGTGGAGGCAAAGCGGTCGATTTGGCTTTGAAATGCCTCCGCCAGCTTCGCCTTCTTGGCAAAACGGAATTTCTCCTCCAGCAAATGGAGGTTGTTCTGAATCACCTGCTGCAACCGGTCCCAATACTCGGGCAGATGAGCCTGAAATTCGGAAAGACCGTTGAGCATCGCCGGCAAAATGGTGACCGAGGCGATGGCGGTCATCAAAAAGGCCACCCCCAGGAAAATTCCCAGCGCCTGTTTCGGAGTGGCCCCGGCCAACTGCATCCGCTGGAGCAATGGCTCCACCAGATAATAAAAGACCACGGCCAGCACCAGAGGCAGGGTCAGCCAGGCAATCGTGTTGAGCAGAACGATGGCCCCCAGGGTGAACAGGATCACCGCCACCCAAATGATGGGATGTTCCAGAGAACGGGTGGTTGGATTCCCCCGGTTCACGCCGTCAGGGATTTCTCCAGGTGTCCGTCGGCCGTCTGCCTCATCCGGGCCTCGAGAACCCGGGCCACGCCCATGGCGATCTTATAGCCCAATCGCGGACGTCCCTCGACCAACCGGAGCAACTCTGGCCGGAACATGGCCAGCACCGTGGTCGGTTCCGTCGCCATCACCGTGGCCACCCTCGGGCTGGCTCCCAGCATGGCCATTTCGCCGAAGGATTCCCCCGGCCCGATATCCCCCAACGTCTTTTTTTTCAGCATCCCCCTGCGGACCGCGCGAAGTTTTCCGGTGATCACCACGTACATGCCCTCGCCCTCCTCCCCTTCGTCAAAAACAATCTCTCCCTCCAAAAAATGCCGCTCATGCAGGTGCAGACGGAGAGCTTCCAGCTCGGCACGGGTGCACTCCCGAAAAACCGGCACCCCCGAGACGACCTGAAGCATAGGATCCAGCGGGGGCGGGCGGAAAAAATTCAGCAAATTCATGAGTCGCAACATTCTCCCGAACGATCCCCCATCGCCAGTGAAAAATTCGCCCTTTCCGCTTGGGATCGCCCCCCTCTTGGCATAAAAAAGAGAATTCATGGAGATCACGGAAAAAGCCGACGGGGAAATCCTCATCCTCTCCGTTTCGGGGGAAATCGACCTTAACCAATCCCCCGCCCTCCGCACGGCCCTGCGGGCCAAAGCCGCCGCCAAGACGCCCCGCCTGCTGCTCGATTTTGCCGCCGTCCTCTATATCGACTCCTCCGGCCTGGCCACCCTGATCGAGTATTACCAAAGTGCGCGGGCCTTCTCCGGGAAGCTGGCCCTTTGCTCGCTCGCCCCCCGTGTGCGCAGCTCCTTTGACCTCGTTCGCCTGAGCGAGGTCTTCTCTATTTTCCCCGATCGGGCCTCGGCCTGCCAGGCTCTCACCTCCGGTTCGTCTTGAAATTTCTCGTCCGACTGCTCCGCCGCAGCGAGGGGAACGGATACTGGGTTCTCAACGCAAGAATCTATTCCTTCCTGTTGTGGGGATTGAGCAATCCCAAGATCCTTTCCCCGGCCCTGACCCTTGGACAAATGATCCGCATCGGCGTTCAGGCTCTCCCCATGGCCAGCCTCGTGGCTCTGAGCGTCGGCTTCATCCTCGCCATGCAGGCCTCCACCGAACTCGGAAAACTGGGGGCCGACTCCTTCATTCCCGATCTGGTCTCCCTCAGCCTACTGCGGGAGCTGGGTCCTCTTCTCATCGCCATCATTGTGGTCGGCCGGAGCGGTTCGGCCGTCACGGCGGAAATCGGCACCATGAAGGTCAATGAGGAGATCGAGGCCCTCAAGGTCATGGCCATCTCGCCCGTGCGCTATCTGGTCGTTCCCCGCTACCTGGCCCTCGTCATCATGCTGCCGATCCTGACCATTTTTGGAAATTGCGTCGGCCTGGCTGGAGGCTGGGCCGTTTGCGCCGGCACTCTCGACATGCCCACCTCCTTTTACATCCGCCACGCGGTCGACCGACCGGAACTGTGGGACCTCTACTCCGGATTGATCAAAAGTTTTGTCTTTGCCCACCTCATCATCACCATTGCCTGCCATCAGGGGCTGAACGTCGAGGGAGGCGCCGAGGGGGTTGGTCAAGCCACCACCAAATCCGTGGTTTTTTCCATCCTCTGGATCATCATCTCGGATGCCATCCTGACCGGGCTCTTCTTTTTTGTTTCATGAAAACCAAAACCGAGAAAACGGCCGATGCCTCCGATGTCATCCTCGAGGTGCGCGACCTCGTTCAGATTTTCAACGGCCGGGCCGTGCTTAACGGACTCAATTTCAAGGTCCGCCGGGGTGAGACCTTCATCATCATGGGCGGGAGCGGATGCGGCAAAACCACGCTCCTGCGGATCCTTATCGGGGCCCAAAAACCCACCTCGGGCTCGGTCCATCTTTTCGGTGAGGACATCACCGGGCTGGAGCCGTGGGAGCTGGACCGCGTCCGGCTCCGTTTCGGCATGAATTTCCAATTCGGCGCCCTTTTCCAGTCCATGACCGTGGGAGAAAACATCGCCCTTCCCCTCCGGGAGCACAGCCGTGTGGATCCCTCCCTCATCGAGATGGTCGTCAAAATGAAGCTCGAGTTGGTCGGCCTCACCGGGTTTGAGAACTTCAAGCCGTCCGAGATCAGCGGAGGCATGCGCAAAAGGGTGGGCCTGGCCCGGGCCCTTGCGCTGGATCCCGAACTTCTCTTCAGCGACGAGCCGACCTCAGGCCTCGACCCCGTGATGACCGCGGTGGTCGACCAACTCACCCTCGACAGCACGCGCAAGATCGGGGTGACCGCGGTGGTCGTCAGCCACGACATGACCAGCGCCTTCCGTATTGCCACCCGTATGCTCATGCTGGGCAGCGGCCCGCGCCAGGGCGAGATCGTGGCCGAGGGAACCCCCGAAGAGATCAAAAACAACCCTGATCCCTTTCTGCAGCAGTTTATCCGCGGGGAGGCCGACGGCCCCATCCCCTTCCGCCTTTCCCAAGATGATTACTTGAAACACCTGCTGGGGGACGGCTGAATAACGACCCGCCATGAAAGTCATCCGCGCCGAATTCCTCATCGCCGTCTCGGTGATCGTTTCCAGCCTCGTGCTACTGGGCGCCCTGTCTCTGGCCATCTCCGGAGTTCATCTGGATCGCCCAAAAAACACCCTGACGGTCGATCTTCCCAGCGCGGTGGGACTCTCCCAGGAGGCCGCCGTCCGTTACGCCGGCACCCCCGTCGGGAAAATTCGGTCGATGCGTCCACTCAACGATGAGGAGAGGGCCCATGCCTCTCCTGGTTGCGCCATCCGGCTGATTCTCGATATCCATGAGAAGCTGCCCATCTTGCGTGTTGGCACCACCGCCTCGATCGCCGCCGACACCGTTCTCGGGGAGAAATATCTCAATCTGGAACCCGGGCCGGTGATCAATCCCGCCCTGCCCTCTGACACCATCCTTTACGCCAAACGCTCCGCCAGCCTCGACGAGGTCATGACCTCCGGAAAACAGCTGCTCGACGGCGTTAACGATCTCCTGACGAAAAACGATTCCGCCATCTCCCAGGCGATCCTCGACCTGAAGAACGTCCTCGAGAACTTCAAAGTCATCGCCACCTACGGCAAAACCTTCATGGGCACCGTGGCCCGCAAGCCGTGGCGGCTGATTTTCGGCGGGCCCGTGCCGCGACTGCCCTCGGAGGACACGATTCTCAGGAGCGACAAACCCATTCCCGCCCCCGTCCCGAACGACTGAGGACGACGGTGCCCCCTCCCCTTCCCACTCCGGAGGCCGTTGTTGATATTGAGCTGGCTCCGCCCAGGCTGCACGGCCTGCGCCAGTTGGCTGAAAAATGGGCGGTGCACACCGGTTTTTCCGATGAGGCCACAGGCCGGATCCTCGCTGGAATCGACGAAGCCTTGGCCAACATTCACCTGCACGCCTACGGCGGTCGGCCCGGTCCGGTCAGAATGGAAATACGTCAAACGAAGGCGGAACTGGTCTTTGAATTGTCCGACCAAGGCAAGGCCTACGAGACCGGTCGCGTCCTCGGACGCCACCCAGGGGAGTTTGGGCAGGGCGGATGGGGTACCGTGATGATGCAAGCGGCTTTCCATCGCATCGAGCGCCGTCGCGTGGGGGATAAAAATATCCTGCTTCTCGCGCGCTCCCTTCCGGGCAAAAAAGAGGGGTGATGAAGGCGACCTTTTGGGGGACCCGCGGAAGCATTCCCTCCCCGTCGACCGAGGAAACCCCCACCCACGGGTATGGGGGCGACACCACCTGCGTCAGCGTGGCCTGGGCCGGGGACAACCTGCTGATCCTAGACGCCGGATCCGGCTTGCGGCAGGCGGGCCGGCACTGGCATCAGGCCGGAAGAAAATCCTTCACTTTCCTCTTCACCCACGCGCACTGGGATCACCTCCAGGGATTTCCTTTTTTTGCCCCGGCTTTTTGCCAAGACGTCACCATTCACATCTACTCCCCAAGGTTGCCGGGGGCACCTGCGGGAAACCTGATCGAAAAAGCCCTCCACGCCCAGCAAAGCGAGCCTTTTTTCCCCGCCGGCTTTCCGCAGTTGCGGGCCAGGATTGCCTTCCACGAGATCGACCCCTCCCAGCCCTTGGATCTTTCTTCCTCCTCCGGAAATTTGACCGTTCGCTCAACCGCCGTCACCCACCCCGGTGGATGCTTGGCCTACCGGCTCGAACATGACGGAAAGTCGCTGGTTTTCGCCACCGACAACGAGCCACAGCCCTCCGCCGACAGCCCCTTGGTGAAAATGGCCGCGGGAACCGACCTGTTGATTTGTGATGGGCAATACACCGAGGAGGAACACAAACACCGCCGGGGCTGGGGTCACGGCACCCCTGCCCTTTGCCTGAAAGAGGCCGCTTTTGCCGGTGCCCGTCGCCTGATCATCACCCACTTTGACCCCTCCCACTCCGATTCTCTGCTTGGGGAGATGGAGGAGGAAATCAAAAGATCCCCCGAGGCCAGAAAATTGCCCGTCTCGTTTGCCCGGCAGGGGAAAACTATCGACTGCTAGACGGTTCCGCGCCGCCCCCGCCAGAGGAGGTCGCAACGTTGCCAAGGTTGGCACGGCTGTCCTTCAATTCCTGCACGAACAACTTTTCCTTTTCAAAAAACTGACCCTGACGATCGATTTTACCCGTCCGACAGTTCATCAGGGTGACCATCGCCAACCCGTCACAAAATGGCGAAGCCTTGAGGTATTGGGCAGAAATCGCCACTTCCCCCTTCAAATTAAGATAACCCCATGCACCGCCCTGCCTGTACAAAACCAGCCCCTGCGAGGCCTCCAAAATCGCTTCGTACTTCGGCGGGACCAGATATTGATCCTTGGAATTGATCAGAGCCCATTTTCCCCCGGAGGAGGCGGGAACACTAAGGTCGATTTTTTTGGCCAACTTGCCGTAAAACGCAGGCAAGCCCGCTAATTGGTCAACTTTGCTCACCACGTTCGGCGTCCCTCCGACTTGCACTGCCGCGACCCCTTGGCAAAACGGCCGCGCGTCGGAATAAAAGGGCGCGATGGCCCATTTCCCCTCTCGGTTGAGATAACCCCACTTGCTCCCCTGCCGGGCCGGAGCCAGGCCCCCTTCAAACAAACCAACCCAGTCAAAGCGCGCATCGCCCACGGATTTTCCTTGCCGATCCAATAAGTTCCAGCGGGGGCCTCGACGAACCCCGGCTCGATCCTCGGTAAACGGCCAAGCCCAGTCCCATGTTTCCGGCCAGGCCTCGGCCCCGGAGGCATCCAGATAAACAAACCTTCCCCCCGCCAAACCCGGCCGCGGCACCTCATTCGCCCGACATAAAAAGGGGATTAAGATCGCTAGGAACAAGAAAAGAGCCCTGTCGTTTTTCACAATAAAACTTTCGACCCACGGACACCTGTCCAAAAGTTTTCCTCATCTCGCCACAAGACAACACGGCAATAACTTGTGGGCAAGAACGCCCCTCTCTTGTCCTTCTGCCCATGCGACCTATCCTCTTCCATGCCCATGGACCCGGCCCTGAAAAAAATGGGGGAGGAACGTTCCTCCCGCTCCTTGCTCTGGCGATGGGTCTACGCCCTTGGGTCCCTCGATCTGGCCATCCTCCTCCTCATCACCCTCACCGGGGTTTGCGCGGTCGCCACCTTTCTCGAATCCGGCTTCAGCGCCCGCGTGGCGCGGGCCTATGTCTACGGCTCCCCTTGGTTCAACCTATGGCTCCTGCTTCTCTGCCTGAATCTCGTCTGCTCGGCCGCCACCCGCTGGCCTTGGCGCCGGCACCATGCCGGATTCGTCATCACCCACGCTGGAATCATCATTTTGCTCGGGGGGGCGTTGCTGGGACGCGCCCGCGGGTTCGAGGGTTCCCTCGATCTTTTCCAGAACGCGCCCCCCATCCGCGAGGTGCTCCTCGACCGGCCCCGCCTCACTGTGGAGAGCCCCGCCACCGGCCAGCTTTTCTCCACCCCGTTCGATCCTGAAGTCCGCACGCCCCGCCCCGACCGCCCCAGACTCCTTCCCTTGCCCGGCTCAGATACCCAACTGGTCGTCGATGGCTACACCCACCGTACGACCCAAAAAACCTCCCTCCTTTCCGATCCCTCCTCGACAGGTCCCGGTTGCGTCATCGAACTGACCGGTCCGTTCGGCCCCGATCCCATTCCCGTCCCCCTCGTCTTGGCCTCCTCCAACGACTCCCGGGCGGAGTTGGGAGCGCAGGCCCGGGTGGAATTTCTTTCCTCCTTGCCCAAGGATCTCCGTCCTGCACCGGCCAACCCCTATCGTGAAACCCAGATGGTCCTGGCCCGCGAACCCGAACAGCCGATCATCCACAACACCGCCGGCTCCCCCTCAGGCTTCCGGTTTTTTGTCGGCTCCCGCCGGGACGGAGATTCACTGGAGGTGGAGATTCTTCGCCCCGACGGATCGGGAGAAATTTACCGCCTGGCGGACCTGCTCAACCGCACGCTCGAGGATCCCTCCGGAGCAAGGATTTTGGTCGCGCGCTTTTGGCCCAATTTCGTCCTGCGTGAGGGCCAGCCGGCGACGGAGGGAAACCGCCCCAACAACCCGGCCATCCTCGTCATGGTGGAAGGCACCCGCACCGAGCCCTCCTCCCCCTCTCGCCTGATGCTTGCCCCCGGAGCGGTGCCGGGTTCCCTTTCCTACATCGGACTTCCCGCCTCCGGTTCCCCCGTCACGGGAACGGTCCGCTTGGGGGAGACTTTCTCCCCCGGATGGCGCGGATGGTCCGCCAAATTTCTGGCTTGGGAACCCCGGGGCCGGATCGAAACCGTGACCATTCCGGAAGACAACCCCTCCAATCAGCCCGGCCGACCGGCCATCCATGCGCGCCTTCGAACCGCCGATGGTCGCGAAAGTGCCGCAACGTGGATCCCCTCCGGGACCTCTTCCGTTCTGCAGGCGGGAGAAACCGGCTCCCGCATCGGTTTTGGGCTGGAACTTAAGCCCCTTCCCTTCACCGTCCGCCTAGATTCCTTTGATGTTCCGCGCGACCCCGGAACCGATGAACCCTCCAACTTCCGCGCCACCGTCACCTTTGCGGACGAAAAAAGGAACCTCACCGTCCCCGCGCGGCTGGAAATGAATCAACCCGCCACCTATCCCCCCGGGCTCTTTCCCCAGATCACCGGACTATCCTATAAATTTTCCCAGGCGGGTTGGGATCCGCAGAACCTCAACCGCACCACCCTGCAGGTGCTGCACGACCCGGGCTGGCTTCTCAAATGGTGCGGCTCGCTTCTCATGGTGGTCGGAATCTTCTCCATGTTCTATCTTCGCCGGGAACCCTCCCCCGCCCCATGACCCGCATTCTCCTTGCCTCATTATTGCTTATGGCCGGGCCCCGCCTCCAGGCGGTGCAAACCGAGGCCTCTCTGGTAAACGACGATCCCTCGTTTGATTCGCTGGCCGTCCAGCACCGTGGCCGCATCAAACCTTTCTTGTCCTTTGCCCAGGAAGTCATCACCACCTTGACGGGGCGGACCTCGGTTCCGCTCCCCGACCTGGGAAAAGTCGGCTCCCGCCAACTCCTTCTCTCCCTCTGGACCGAACCCGCTGGCTGGGACGAGAAGCCGGTCCTCCTGGTGGAGGATCCCGCCCTCCGTCGCGAACTCGGCCTTACGGAACATGCCCGGTTCTTCTCCCTGCGCCGTCTTGCTTCCCTGCCCCGCCTGGCGCAACTCACCGCCGTCGCCGAAGCCACCCGGGCCTCCGGATCCCGGGACTCGGTTCCTCCCCTCGCCTCGGCGGCCCAGACCGTCAGCCTGCGCCTCGGCCTCCTTCGCTCCATTCTTTCGGGGGACGCCCTGCGCATGATCCCCCCCCGGGAAGGATCGTCACCGGCAACGCCCTGGGCCCCGGTTCCCGGAAAAATAAAATCCTCCGCACAGTTGAGGGAAATTCAGGGTCAGGCCCACCTTCCGCAAACCAAACTTGCCGTCGAGGTCCTCTACCTGAAGTTTCACCCCTTCCGCTGGGCCTGGGTCTCATGGCTGCTGGCCGCCCTGCTCCTCATGGCTCCCGGCAAGGAGAGCACTTCCCGCCGGATCACTCTCGGCTGGCTTTTTTCCATCTTGGGCTCGCTTCTTCTTGTGGTCGGGTTCGCCGTGCGCATCTGGATCGCCGGTCGGCCTCCCGTCACCAACATGTACGAAAGCATTCTTTGGGTGGCTTTCGCAGCCTCCCTATTCGCCATCTTTTTTGCTGCCCGTCATCACGCCCCCGCCTACCTCTTGGCCGCCTCTCCGGTCGTCATTCTCGCCTTGGTCGCGTCCGACCTTCAGCCCGCCGTCCTGGACCCCTCTCTCAATCCCCTGGTTCCGGTTCTGCGGAGCAACTTCTGGCTAACCATCCACGTCCTCACCATCACTCTCAGCTACGGGGCCTTTGCCCTTGCCACCGCCTTGGGACATTTTCTTGTCTTCCGCTCGCTGCAAAACCACTCCCTTCCCCCGGTCGGCGACTCCGGGGTCGACCAGCTCTATCGTTGCCTGCAGGTCGGGGTGCTTCTCCTCGCCGCCGGCGTTATCTTGGGCGGAGTCTGGGCCAACTACTCCTGGGGGCGCTTCTGGGACTGGGATCCTAAGGAGACTTGGGCCCTCATCGCCCTACTCTCCTACATCATTCTCCTCCACGGCCGCTTGGGCGGGTGGTGGGGCGGATACGGTCTCGCCGTGGGTTCCATTGCCTGCTTTCTCACCATCCTCATGGCCTGGTACGGGGTCAACTTCGTCCTCGGCAAAGGCCTGCACAGCTACGGCTTCGGTAACGGTGGTCAGCCTTACGTCGGCGTATTCGCTCTTCTGGAGGCTGGTTTCGTGGCTTGGGCTCT
>RHAF01000031.1 GCA_010028775.1 Verrucomicrobiota bacterium
AGGTCGGGATGCAGACCGACATCCCGATCCAGAGGTTGGCAATGTCGAGCATGCCCCAACGCCGCTCATGGGAGGGAACCGGCGCCAGATCCCGGTTGTAAAGTGGGCTGGCCTCAACAACCTTTAGCTGCGTCGGTGTCAGATCGGAGCAGAGTTCTCCGCCTACGGCTCCTTGCCTGCTTGCCATTTTCACCTCCTTTGGGTTGGGACAATTTTTCCATCAAGGAAGCAAAAGCACCATTCGATTTTACGCTTTTCCCTTTTTTACTTCCGTTCGCTCCCTCAAGATCGTTGGGATGTCGTCAAAAACGACCTTGGCCGATCAGCTTAAACCGGGCCGCAACCGGGTCGATCTGCAGGAATTCGCCGGCGGGATGCCCCAGGAGTCCGCCATCCTGCCGGAGATCCGGTTCGGCCAAACCTGGTGGACCACTTTGCAAATTCTCAAATTGATGGTTCCGACCGGCCTTCTCACCGTCATCGGCTTCGTTCTTCTGGCCCGCTGGCTCCGGACCCTGCCCACCGTCCATGATTTCATCCTAAAATACCCGGGCACGGGAGATTTCTCCCCGCCCGTCCACGAAGGGTTTCCCTTATGGCTCCGCACCGCCCACTGGCTCAATGCCTTTGTCATGATGTTCATCATCCGTTCCGGCATCCAGATCCTTGCCGACCATCCCCGGCTCTACCTAGATCCTGGATGCACCCCCGGGCGGGAGTGGTTCCGCCTCCGTGGGTCGGTGCCCAAGGATCGGGAATGGACGGCCAAGGAGGACAGTGTTTCGCTTCCGGGTTGGTTGGGACTGCCCGGCATTCGGCACTCTGTTGGCCTCGCACGCTGGTGGCATTTCAGCCTGGATCTCGTCTGGCTGGGGAACGGCATCGTTTTTTTTGCCCTGCTCTTCGGCACCCATCAGTGGCACAGGATCGTACCCGTTTCATGGAGCATCCTTCCCCACGCCCTATCCACCGCCCTTCAGTATCTTTCGCTGGATTTTCCTTCTCCGTCTGGCTGGCTTCAATACAACGGTCTGCAGATGTTGGCTTACTTCACCGCGGTTTTTATCGCGTCTCCCCTCGCCGCCATCACCGGAATTCTCCAAGCCCCCTCCATCGCCGCCCGACTTCACTTGGCGACCGGATGGTTCAACCGACAGGTCGCCCGCTCCCTTCATTTTTTTGTCCTGCTCTTTTTTCTGACCTTTGTCGCAGGCCATGTGTTCATGGTCTTTGCCACCGACCCCCTCACCAACCTCAATCACATGATTCGGGGAATGGACGACGCCTCCTGGTCCGGCGCTCTGGGTTTCGCCCTTTTGTTTCTGGGCGCAGCCTTGGCCTGGCTGGCCGCCTCCCCCCTGACCCTTCGCTATCCCCGCAAAGTCCAGCATCTGGGCCGAGCCATCGTGGGCTGGGCCTACGACTTTATGGAAAAAATGCGTCCGGTGGCGCAATACTCGGAAAAGGATATTTCTCCTTACTTCTGGGTCAACGGAACCCACCCCAAGTCCCCGGAATTTCTGTGTCACCTTTCCGAACATTTCAAAAACTACCGTCTCTCCGTCT
This sequence comes from Verrucomicrobiota bacterium, assembly GCA_010028775.1. GTDB lineage: Bacteria > Verrucomicrobiota > Verrucomicrobiia > Methylacidiphilales > Verrucolacustridaceae > Verrucolacustris. The sequence goes on from RHAF01000031.1 coordinate 1,567, forward strand.
CCGGCGAAGTGGAGCGTCCGACTGAATTTTCCATGGAGGAACTGCGGGCGCTTCCAAGACAGGAGCAAATCACACAGAACTACTGCATCCAGGGTTGGTCTGGCATCGCCAAGTGGGGCGGAGTCCGCTTAGCCGACATCATGGACCGGGTCCGGCCAAAAACCGGGGTAAAATATGCCGTTTTCTACTCGTTCGGCATGGGAGCAGGTCATGATGCAGGGCCCTATTATGACTGCCACAAAATTGAACACCTTCGCCATCCCCAGACCATCCTTGCCTATCAGATGAACGGCCAACCTCTCGCGGAACCCCACGGTGCCCCCCTTCGGTTGCGCAACGAACTGGAGCTTGGCTACAAACAGGTGAAATGGGTCCGAGCCATCGAATTCGTCACGGATTTTCGCCACCTCGGCGCCGGGGAAGGCGGCTTTAACGAGGATCAGGAGTATTACGGTTTTCGCGCTCCCATATGAACCCTTCCGCCCCCCTCGATCCGTTTGGTCGATCCATCGACTACCTCCGCATTTCCGTCACCGACCAATGCAACGAGCGCTGCCTCTACTGCCGCCCGGCAGGATACCGGGGTTGGTCGGCCGGTCCGGAACATCTCACCGCATCGGAAATTCTTCAAGTGGCCCGGGCCGCCGTCCGGATCGGATTCCGTCATTTTCGGCTCACAGGCGGGGAACCCCTTCTCCGTCCCGATCTTTTGCAAATCGCCTCCGGACTCTCGGCACTTCCGGGAATCGAGACCCTCTCCCTCTCCACGAATGGAACCCGAATCGCCGCGGTGGCCGAAGCCCTGCGCCAGGCAGGCGTCCATTCCGTCAACCTCAGCCTCGACGCCATACAACCGGACCGCTACCGACAAATCACGGGGGGTTCCTGGGAAGAGTTCTGGGAAGGGTTTCAGGCAGTGCTTCGTGCCGGATTCAAAACCGTCAAACTGAACTGCGTCCTGCTCCGGGGCGTCAATGAGGAGGAACTCCGCCCTCTTGCCCACTTCGCCGCCGAACACCAGATCCCAATCCGCTTTATTGAGCTGATGCCCCTCAGTCTTCTCCAGGAGGCCCGGGGAGATCTTTTCCTTTCCGTGTCGGAAGCCAAAGAGATCATTTCCGGAGGTCAGAATCTCCTTCCCCTACCCGACCATCGCCCGGGCCACGGTCCAGCCCGTTACTTCCGGGATCCCCATTCGGGAGCCGTGGTCGGATTCATCGGCGCCCTCACCACGCCCGACTTCTGCGGTTCCTGCAACAAGATGCGGCTCACCGCCGACGGCAAGATTCGTCCCTGCCTGGGACGGCACGGGGAAACCGACCTTCGGGAAGCCCTCCGCAACCACACCCAGGATGCGGAGGAAATCTTGCGCCAGGCCCTGGCCAACAAGCCCCAGGATCACGAATTCACCCGGGGGTACGAACCCGCCCGACCCATGACCGCTCTTGGCGGTTGAGCCGTGCGCGTCCTCTATTTTGCCCAAGCCCGGTTGGCCACCGGGATTCACGAGGAGGTTTTCCCGGAAACCTCGCTCTGCTCCCCCGACGATTTCTGGAGCCAAGTGCTGGGTCGCCATCCGGACTTGGCGAAACTTCGTGCGGTTTGCCGGCTGGCTAGGAACGGAAAGTTCCTCGCCGAAGGGGAAAAACTTCGCCCCGAGGATGAAGTGGCGGTTCTGCCGCCGGTTTCCGGAGGCTAAGTGCAGATTTCCATCCAACTGGGTCCCGAGAAGATCGCTGTGCCCAAGGATGAACCCGACACATCCTGCGGGGCCGTGGTCTGCTTCTCCGGAGTGGTTCGAAATACGGAGGAAGGGAAACCCATCCGCTCGCTTTACTACGAAGCCTATCGACCCATGGCGGAGCATATGATCCGGGAGATTTTTAACGACCTGGCCCGCCGTTTTCCCTGTGGTTCGGCCGAGGTGATTCATCGCCTTGGCACGGTTCCCGTTGGGGAGACTTCCCTTTTTGTGCGGATTCGCTCTCCCCACCGGGCCGAAGCGTTCCATCTGCTGACCGGATTTCTGGATCGCCTGAAACAGGATGTGCCCATTTGGAAAACTCAGCCATGAAGACAGTCGATGAGGTCTTTTCTCTGCTGGATAGGCTGACAACTCACCCGCTTAACGCAGAGAAGGTTCATTTGGAAAACTCGGTGGGGCGGATCCTTCGGCAAAACATTACCTCACCGGAAGACCAACCGCCCTTTGACCGATCCAGCATCGACGGATACCTGGTGCGGGCCCATGCCAAGCCGGGGATTTACCGGATTTCCGGCCGACATCAGGTTGGGGAACCCGCCCCTCCCCTTCCGGCAGTAGGTTCGGCGGTACGTATCCTCACCGGTTCGGCCCTGCCCTTGGGCGCCGCCCTGGTCATGCAGGAGGATGTCCGGGCCAGCGAAAACAGATCCATCGAGATTCTCCGGGAGCCTTCCACCCATTGGATTCGAGCCAGGGGATCCCAATGCAAGGCGGGGGATACTCTTCTCCACGCCCCCCAACCTCTCTCTCCCGGGTCCATCGGGCTTCTGGCCTACCTTGGAATTTCCGAAGTGTCTGTCTCACCCAAAGTCCGCGTCGCCCACCTTGTTACCGGGCGCGAACTGGTGACGTTGCGGGACACCCCCCGCACGGGTCAGGTCCGGGACAGTAACTCCCCCCTCATCGCCTCCCTGCTCAAGGCCTTTCCCGCTGAATTGATCTGGCAGAAACGTGTCGGCGATGAACGGCCTGCTTTTCTTTCCGCCCTGCGCGATGCCCTTGATTTCCACGCGCGTCTACTCCTCGTGAGCGGAGCCTCCAGTGTTGGCGATGAGGATCACACCGCCTCCGTCTTGGAAGAGTTGGGATTCAGGATTCATGCCCGCCAAGTCTGCGTGAAACCGGGAAAGCCACTGCTCCTTGCCCAAAAAGGGGAAATCATTGCCTTTGGCCTGCCCGGAAATCCCCTCTCCCACTTTGTCTGTTACCACCTTTTTGTGCGCCGGGTTTTAAGGGCTTGGTCCGCCCTACCCCCAGCCACCCTGCAAACCGCCGAACTACTTGGCCCCTTAATCATCCGTCCCGATACGCGCGAAACCTGGTGGCCGGGGCGCATGGAGAATGACGAAGGGCGCTGCCAGGTCCGGCCTTTGCCTTGGAGCGATTCCTCGGATCTGACCTGTCTGGCCACCGCCAATTGCCTCATTCGAATTCCCGCCGGACAGCAGGCTCGCGCGCCGATGCAGGTTCTGCCCACCATCTCCCCGTGAAAAAACTCAGTCACTTGGATGCCCGGGGTCACGCCCGGATGGTCAATGTGGACTCCAAGATTCCCGTTCTTCGAAGGGCCGTGGCCGCGGGGGAGCTCCGCTGCGCCCCGGACACTCTCCGCCTATTACGCACAGGCAAAACCCCAAAAGGGGATGTTCTCGCGGCCGCGCGAATCGCCGGCATCCAGGCAGCCAAACAAACCTCCGCCCTCATCCCCCTTTGCCATCCCCTCCCGCTCGAATCCATTCAGGTGGAACTTGCCCCGGGGCGGGATCGCATTCGGATCCAGGCCGAAGTCCGCGTCCATGCCCGTACGGGGGTGGAGATGGAGGCCCTCACCGCCGTCTCCGTAGCCGCACTCACCCTCTACGATATGCTGAAGGGGGTTGATCGTGGCATGTCCATCCGGGACATTCGTCTTCTCCGGAAGGAGAAATTCTGAACCCTCTGCGCGTTGCCCGTCTCACCGTCAGTGACCGCGCCCACGCGGGCACCTATCAGGATCTGGGCGGACCAGAACTGGAAAAGGTTTTCAACTCCCTCTGGAAAGAGCCGGTCGATTGGATGGCCACTGTTGTTCCGGATGAAAAAGACATGATTACCGCCACGCTTCGACAGTGGGTGGCTGACAAGGTTTCCCTGATCCTGACCACGGGAGGAACGGGTCCCATGCCCCGCGATGTCACTCCCGAAGCCACTCGGCCCGTTTTGCAGAGGGAACTGCCGGGACTGACCGAAGCCCAGCGCTGGACCAGTTTTGCCAAGGCCCCCACCTCGATTCTTTCCCGGGCCCTGGCCGGGGTGGCCGACCGGACTTTGATCATCAATCTTCCGGGCAACCCAAAGGCGATCTCTGAATGTCTCCCGCCCCTGCTTCCCGCCATCCGGGAATGTCTGCGTCACCTCACGGAATGAAGATCAGTTTGGCCCCGGCGATCAACAACACCATGGATAACAAACGCCGAATCAACACTGCCGGATAGCGTCGACTGCCCAACCGGGACCCAGACCAACCCGCGACCCCCACGACCGCAAGAAGCCACAGTCCGATGGTGGGAAACTCATGCGTTGCCGCAAAATGCCCGGCCAAGCCGGCGATGGAGTTGCCCAGAATGAAAACCGCTGAGACCGCGGCCACGGTCTTGGTCACGCCCCAACCGCGCCAAAGCATCCAGGGAGTCAGAAAAATTCCCCCACCCGTGCCGGTCAACCCGGCCAGCAGGCCCAGACCCGCCCCGGTTCCCACCAAAATTCTCTGGCTCGGCAGGTGAACCGGTTTTTCCTCCTTGGCCTTGACCCAGAGACGGTAGGCCGAGAACCAGAGAACCAGGCCCACCAGGAATGAGAACCACTGGGCCGGGAGCCTGAGATATCCTCCCAGAAGCGCGAAGGGCACGGATCCCAATAACAAGGGAACCAAAAGCTTCCTGCAGAAATGTCCGGCCCGGAAAAAATTCCAGGAAGCTAGAATCGAAACCGTAATATTGAGAGCCAGCGCCATGGGTTTGATCTGGCCGGTTGGCACGGAACAGAGGGCCATCACCGCGATGTAACCCGAGGCTCCGGCGTGTCCGACGGAGGAGTAAAGAAAAGCCACCACCCCCAGACCCAAGGCCAAAACCCAAAATTCCATGCAACGACTCTTCCGCGGTTCCCTGGCGGCGACCCTTTGCTGTGGGCCTTGAAAACCCTCAAACCGCCCCGTGGGCGGCAAACTGTTTCAGAAACCGGATATCGTTGTCGTAAAAAAGGCGCAGATCGGGGATGCCATGCCGGACCATGGCGATCCTCTCCACCCCGAGACCGAAGGCGTAGCCAGTGTGGATTTCCGGATCGATACCCACTCCTCGCAACACCCGGGGATGCACCAGTCCGCATCCGGCGATCTCCAGCCACTCCCGGCCGCGGAACGTTTTTCCGGGGATGGAGAAATCGACCTCAAAACTCGGCTCGGTGAACGGAAAATAGTGGGGCCTCAACCGGATCTTTGTTCCCTCACCCATCAGTTCGCGGAAAAAGAACTCCAGAACCCCTTTCAGATGGGGCAACCCGATCCCTTCCCCAACACAAAGTCCCTCCACTTGGTGAAAGAAAAGTCCGTGGGTGGCATCGACCTCGTCCCTGCGGTAGCAACGCCCGGGGGCGATGATCTTCACCGGGGGTTTGCGGTTTTCCAGCACACGGATCTGCACGGTGGAGGTTTGCGTGCGCAGAAGCCAGCGCCCGTGCGGGCCCGGAGGAAGATCAAGGTAGAAGGTATCCTGCTCGTCACGGGCCGGATGGTCCGCATGGGTGTTCAAGGCATCAAAATTATGGTGTTCCGTCTCAATCTCCGGCCCGTCAGCGAGAGAAAACCCCAGCCGGTAAAAAATATCCGTGATCCGGTCTAGCGTCTGGGTGAGCACATGCACAGAACCCGATGGGTAGGGACGTCCCGGTAACGTGGGATCGATCTCCCCGGACGCGGTGTTCGTGACCCCGGCATCGTTCCCCCCGCTCTCTGCCCAGGCCTCCTCCAAAGCCTTGCGCAGTTCGTTGGCGCCCTTGCCGGCCGCAGGCCGTTCGGCGGCGGGCAGAGACTTCAACCCATCCAGTAGCCTCTGGGTTTCCCCCTGCCGGCCCAGATAGCGGTTCCTCCAGGCTTGGCGGGCGGCCGGGTCCGCGGCGGACAGCAACTCCGCAAGGGCACGTTCGCGTATCCCCGCAAAGTCCGGGGTGGAGGATGGCGACACGGCGCGGTCCGCGGACCTTAGCCGCGGGCGGCCTGAACCACGGCGGCAAAGGCCGTGGGTTCATGAATGGCCAGATCGGCCAGAATTTTTCGGTCCAACTCTACCCCGGCCTTGCGCAAGGCGCCGGCAAAGGCGCTATAGGTCAGACCCTGAGCCTGGACAGCGGCGCTCAAGCGGGCGATCCAGAGGTTGCGGAAATTGCGCTTTCTGGATTTCCGGTGGCGTCTTTGGCGTACCGGAAAAGTTTGCTGCGGCGGCCGCGGTATCCGGCGGCGCTGGCGACCATCCGTTTCCGGCGTTCGCGTGAGGCGGGGGCGTTGGTGGCGCGGGGCATGGGGTACCTCCTAGCGGAAAGGAAGGTTCTCGGTGATGCGGGTCAGGTCGGTCTCCGCCAGCACGCCGACCTTCCCCAAACGGCGCATGCGTTTGCGGTTTTTGCTGCCAGCCAAATGCCGGCGGCCGGGCTTGAAAAAGAGCACTTTGCCGCCCCCGGTGACCTTGAATCGTTTGGCCACGGACTTCTTTGTCTTTCGGCGGGCAATCGGGCGGGGCATGGCAGGATCCTCGAGATTAGGAGGGGGTGGGATGTTGCTCTTTTGCGGGGGCAGCCTCCATGGCTTCCTCTTCGCCGACCTCCACCTCGTCAGCCCCCTCGGCTTCCTCGGTTGTCCAGCGCCGCACCCGTTTTTTGACGGGGAGAGGAGTTAACATCATCGTGATGTTTTTGCCAATCAATTTCGGCTCGGCATCCGCCACGCCCACCAGCTTCAAATCGTTGCGTATCGAGGTAACCAGGCTCTTGCCAAGATCCTGATGCTGCATTTCCCGGCCCCGAAAGGCCATAACCACCTTCACCTTCATGCCCTTCCAGAGAAACTCCTCCGCGTGCCGCATCTTGGTGGCGTAATCGTGAGGGTCAATATTCACGTGAAATTTCATTTCCTTGACCTTGGCCGCCAGGTTGTGGCGTTTGGCCTCCCGGTCCCTCTTGGCCAGTTCGTAGCGAAACTTGCCAAAATCCAGGATCTTGCAGACGGGAGGATTGGTGTTTCCGCTGACCTCGACCAGATCTAATCCCGCCTGCCGGGCAGCCGCCATGGCGTCGTTCAGGCTGACCACCCCCAGTTTTTGGCCGGAGGCATCCACCAGAAATACCTCCCTGGCACGGATCCGGTGATTGGCGCGGTAATCCTGCATCAGAGACCCAAACCGGCTTGTATCAACCCGCGCGGCTTCAAAGGGAGATCAAGAGAGGCATCAGAAAAAAAACAATCAGGCTCGGACGATTCGTCGGCTGGTCAAAAATTGGGTCATCGAAGACGGAATAGTCACCCAAAGAGTCTTGGGGAAGCAAGGCAAAAAAACCAACCCCAAGGGCGGTTCCCTCTCGCATCCTGGCCTTGGGACTAGTTAGGATTCAAATCCATGAATTCCCGGCACCGGATACAGGGAGCCATCTTGCTTCTGGCGGTCCCGCTTCTTTGTTGGTTGCCCGACTGCTCCGAGGCCCAAGATGCCGCCGCCGAAGCCGGAAAAAAGATGCAGTCGGCCTACGAGGACAACCGTTACGAGGAAGTGGTGAAGTTGGCGGAGGAATTCATCAGGACATACCCGCAGTCCCCCAACCTTTCCAGCGCCCAACTCCTCCTAGCCCGAGCCCAGTACAGCCTGCACAAGTGGTCGGAATCGATTGCCAATTACCGGAAAGTCCAGTCCTCGACCAAGGAAAAGGAAATCCAGGAGGAGGCAGGATACTACTTGGCCCAGGCCGCCGCCGCCGAAGCCGAATCCTTGCCGGAAAAATCCGCGGAGCGCAAAAAAAAGATCGAAGATGCAGTCCAGGCGGTCGGCGCGTTTGCCAAGGAGTTCCCCGAATCCAAATCCCTCGCCGAAACCTGCCTTCTCCGTGCCCGCCTGCAGGTCCAATTGGGGAAGTTTACCGAGGCCAGCCAGGACTTGGAGGCTGCCCGCAAGGCCGATAACGACAGTTCCATGGCTGAGGAGATCGATTACCTTCAGGGTTACGCCGAGGCACGCCGTGCGGACGAACTGTTGGCGGATTTCAAAAAAGCCGATGCCGAGGCCGCCATGGCCAGAGCCGGACAGATCTACGCCCGATTGGCCTCTGGAACAAACCCCGCACTGGCGGCGGAAGCCAAGCTGCAACTTGCCATCTTGGATGTATCCGCTCGCCGCTTTGACGAGGGAATGGAAAAATTGCGCGCCATCCCCGGCAAACAGGAGTTGATCGCACGTTTGGAAGCCAAGCTGGCCCCTCTGAAGGCCGAATTGGCCCAAATGTCCACTCCATCCCCGGCCAAGGTAAGCCAGGTCCAGCGGGAACAAAAAAAGATCGAGGAGGTCAAATCCCGACCCGATCTTTCCGGCCAGGCCCTCCTGCAAATGGGGCAGGCGTATCTGCAGACCCGGAAATATGACGAGGCCCGTCTGGTCTTTCGCCAAGTGGCCTCCTACGGCGGCCCGGATCTTTCAGGCTTGGCGGAGCAACAGGTCATTCTCACCTACGCCCTTCAAGGGCGCACCGGAGAGACGGACCGGATGGTTGCCGAATATGAAAAAAAGTATCCCGGACAAAAAGGAATCGCCGGACTGGTCGACTATCTGGTCGGACGGGCCTTGCTGGAAGACGGGGAAACCGATAAGGCAATCCAACGCCTGCAGTCCGCGCAGGAAAAAGCCGGCGGGGAACGTTTCGCCGATGAAATTCCCCGGTTCATCGCCGCTGCCTACCAAAAAGCCGGCAAAGGACAGGAGGCGCTCAAGTATTACGAAAAATTCCTGGCGGATGTGAAATCGGGCAAACGCAAGATTTCGGAGGAAAGCGCCGAACAGACCCGTTTGCTCTATGCCGGTGCCCTCGTGGCCGAAAAGAAGTTCCCCGAGGGAATCAAGGAACTGAACACCCTGGGAACAGAGGCCAAAACCCCTTCCATCCGGGAAGACGCCCAACTGCGGATCGGCTACGCCCTGCGGGGGGAACAAAAGTTTGTCGAGGCGGCGGACAGCTTCGCCAAGTTTGCCGCGGCATATCCGCAATCCCCCAACCTCGGAGCCGCTCTTCTTGCCCGCGGGGATTCCCTGCTCGAGGCCAAACAACCTGAGGCGGCGATCTCCGCCTGGAAAGAAGCGGCCAGCAAGCTGAGTGGAACTCCCGCGGCTCTGGACGCTTACGAACGGGTTTGGCGGGCTTACGCCAAGGACAAAAAGACCGACCTGATGCTGGCCGCACAGGAAGACCAGTTCCGCACCTTCCCAAAGGATCCGCGCAACATTGCCGCCTACATCGCCCGGGGTTCGGCCTTCGGGGAAGCACGCGACGAAAGCCAGGCAGTGCAGGCTTATCGTCGGGCATTCGCACTATTCCGGGAGCTTTACCCCAACCCAGCCACTTCCCCTGCCCCCGCCGCCATTTCCGATTCGGCCTACTTGGCCCAGGAGAAGATTTCAGATTTGGAACTAACCTCCGCCAGTTCCCTGGGAACCTACAGCCAACTGAAAGAGGAGGACAAGGCCCGCTGGAAGGAATCCATGCAAAAGTCCTCCGACTCCCTCTCCATCGCCATTCTCGGCTACTCCAGTCCAAGGGTTCCCGCCGCCCTCGCCAAAATGGTCAAGCTATGCCTGTTCCGTTTTCAGAGCGGGGCCGCCCCGGTGGAAGAGTGCCTACAGCCTTTCCGTGATCTTGCGGGCAAAGCGAGTGAAAACCCCGGGCTGGCTGCCCAGATTCTTTTCGCCCAAGCCAGTGTTCCCTACGAATCGGGCCAGGCGGCTCTGGCTCTCCGTCTGTACGAGGATGCCTACAGGAAATCCCTCGAAAACAAGGTGACGCTGGATTGGCGCGACTTGGAACGATTTGCCAAAGCCCTGTTGGGTGCGGAAAAATACGAAGAGGCACGACCGGTATTTGAAAGAATCCGGAAGGAGTTCCCGGCTTCGGGACCCAAGGATCCCAAGCAATATGCCCAGGCCTCGGCGCTGTTCGGACTCGGGCAGATCGATTTTCAGGCGGGCAAAAAAGCGGAAGCGGAGAAACTATTTGCCCAGTTGGCCAAGGAATATCCTTGGTCTGAAAAGGTGCAGGAAGCCAACTACCTGCGGGGACTCTCCCTCGCCGAGGCGGGAAAACTGGACGGGGATAAAAACAATCCCGGCGCCTTCGAACTGTGGACGGGAGTGATCGAGAGCAATCGGGCTGCCAACGACATCAAGGCCAGAACCATGCTGGTTTTTGGACAGACCTTGGAGAAAAAACCCTCCACCAAGCTGCTCGATTCCGAGCCGGGAAAACCGAAGCACGATCCGCTGGATCTGGCCGTCGAATACTACCAAAAAATCGACCTCTACTACGACAGCCTGCCGGAACTTTCAGGGGAAGGCCTGTTGCGGGCCGCCAAAATTCGCAAAGGCCAGCAAAAGAACGATGAGGCCCGCAAGCTCCTTTCCTCGCTTTTGGTCAAATATCCAAACTGCAGTTCTGCACCGGAAGCCGCTGAAATTCTCAAATCCCTTCCCCCCGCTACGGCTCCTTCATCCTAAGTTTTAGCCTGCTACCCTGTCTCTATCTTCAGCTGAATCCTCATTCCAAACGAAACCGCAAGTGCCCGCACGCCCCATCCGACCGATGCTCAAAAAGACCTACCCCGAGGCTCATTGCGAGCTGAACCATTCCAATCCGCTTCAACTTCTCATCGCCACCATTCTTTCCGCCCAGTGCACCGATGACCGGGTCAATAAGGTCACCCCGGCTCTCTTTGCCCGATGTCGCACCGCAAAGGATTATTCCGAAATTTCATCTGTAGAGCTGGAAGACCTCATCCGCACGACCGGTTTTTTCAGATCCAAGGCGAAGTCGATCCGTGGATGCGCGACCGCGTTGGTCAAAAACCACGGGGGCGAGGTTCCGAAGACGATGAAAGATCTCCATCAACTTGCCGGTGTGGGCCGGAAAACCGCCAATGTTGTCCTCGGCAACGCCTTCAACCTGGCCGAGGGGATTGTGGTTGACACTCATGTGGGCAGACTTTC
>RHAF01000032.1 GCA_010028775.1 Verrucomicrobiota bacterium
AAGAATCAAGGAGGCAGAGGAGATGGCTGCAAAAGCGAAGGTGGCTGGATGGGGAGGGGACCCGACGAAAATTAAGTCTTAAACTGAATACCCTGCAAATACAGCAGGATGAGGATTAAGGAGACTTGGAGAAGTAACGACGGGTTTCAGCGGCGATCACTCCACTCAACAAAAGAAGGGATGCAAGATTGGGTAGTGCCATCAACCCGTTCATCAAGTCGCAAAAGTTCCAGACCGCATCACTTTTCCAGACCGCGCCGATAAGGACCGCAAGGATCCACAGGAGGCGGTAGGGAAACACGGAGCGAACACCAAAAAGATACTCCACCGCTTTTTCACCGTAGTAGCCCCAGCCCAAGATGGTGGAAAAAACAAAGGTCAACAATCCCCCCACCAGAATCATGTCACCGAAGGCCCCCAGGTGATTGAAGGCCAAGTCGCAAAGTTTGGCTTTATTCAGGTCGGCAGCTGTCCAGTCGCCTGAACTTACGATCACCAGACCGGTCATGGCGCAGACCACAACTGTATCCCAGAACGTCCCCGTGCCGGAAACCAGCGCCTGCCGGACCGGATCGCTGGTTCGGGCGGCCGCCGCGGCGATGGGGGCGCTGCCGAGGCCTGATTCGTTGGAAAAAAGACCGCGGGCGATCCCGTACCGCAAGGCCTCCGCGATTCCGGCTCCAACGAAACCTCCCAAGGCGGCATGGCCGTTAAAGGCGGAGGTGACGATCAGGGCGATGGTTCCGGGTATTTGGCGATAATGGGCAAGAAGGATAATCAGGCATCCCACCACATAGAATATGGCCATAAAGGGAACCAGGAATCCGCAGAAGCGCGCGATTGAGCGGATCCCTCCAAGAATGACGGCGGCCGTGAGGGCCGCCATGGCGATTCCCAGCCAAAGCCGGATCGTGGCGTCCGGTTGGGTGAGCCCCAGCACAGCCTTTTTAACCACCACCATGTCGACCACGGCGTTGGATTGCGCCATGTTTCCGATTCCAAAAGCGGCCAGGGCGGTGAAGGAGGCAAAGAGGATTCCCGCCCAACGGGCATTCAGGCCCCGCTCCAGAACAAACATCGGCCCGCCGGACATTTCGCCGCGGCTGTTCCGGATCCGGTATTTGACGGACAACAGGGCCTCTGAATATTTGGTCGCGATCCCAAACACCCCGGTCAACCACATCCAGAAAACCGCCCCGGGTCCACCCAACAATACCGCGCCCGCCACCCCGTAAATATTGCCGGTTCCGATGGTCGCGGCCAGGGCGGTCATCAGTGCGCCAAACTGGCTAACATCCCCCTGGGCGCCAGGCTCCTTGGAGATGGAGAGTCGCAGAGCGGTGCCTAAGTGCTTTTGAATGAAACCGGTCCGCCAGGTGAGGAAAAGATGTGTTCCAAAAAGCAGGGCGACCAACCAAGGCCCCCAGACGAGCGATGCTGCGTTGCTGAGAAAGGCGTCCAACATAAAATTCAGCGCTGTCTCGCCCGTCCGGTGCTGGCCCGGATCTTGTCTTTCAGCGGAACCACGGGGCCTCCCACTTTCAGGGCCTTGAAGTAGGCGTCGAGGGCCTGCTGGGTTTGCCCCAAGGATGCGTAGACGTCACCCGAGTGCTCCAGCAGCGTGGGATCATCGGGAACCATCCGCAGGGCTTCTTCGAGCAAGGGTCGCGCCTCCTTCGGGTGACCCAGGCGATAGAGGGCCCAGGCTTGACTATCCAGATAGGCGGGGTTGCCCGGTGAAAGTTCTAGGGCTTTTTCAATCAACGCCAGGGCTTCGCGCAGATTTTGCCCCCGCTCCGCCCACATGTATCCGAGGTAGTTGAGGGAGGGATGATGTACGGGATTGAGCTGAAGGGCTCGCCGGAGAGCGGCTTCCGAACGTGAGGGTTGACCGGCTTGCTCACTGGCCGCCCCATACTCGTAATAAAAGCCTGCATCGAGGATTTCAGGACGATTTTGGGCCAAGCGCTCCACCTTGGCGAAGGTCGCTGCCGCATCGGCCATTCGGTTTTGTGCCTTTTCCGCCAACCCCTGAACCAATAACAGTTGGATGGAGTCGGGATATAAAAACGATCCCGATTCCAAGGTCCGAAGAGCCCGACGTGCCTGGTTCTGTTTGAGTTGCAGAAGAGCCAGTTTCAGGTAGTCGGTCAAAACGGGTGGGTGACTGGTCTGCAAGGCAAGAACCCGGTAAACCTCAGCCCGGGAGAAAAGATTGAGCTCCTCATACAGATTGGCCAGGACGGGGTATAAGTTCTCACGTCCCGGTTTTAAGGCCTCGACTTTTCGCAGGGTCTCATCGGCCTCTGTTTTCATGCCGCTGAGAATTTGCACCGCCGCCAATTGCTCGAGGATGGCACTTTCATCTCCTTCGCACCGTTCATCCTGAAAACCGGAAAGATAACGGAGTGCGGTGGGGAGATCATCGGCCGCCAGGGCGATCTCCGCGGCCCGCAGACTGACTCCGGAAATTCCCGGATCCAGATCTGCCGCACGAATAAAGGCAGGCAGGATGGAGGCGGCGATTTCCCTTTGGGATTTGCGCGAGAGGAGCACGCTGGAACGCAATAGGCCCTCCGCGACCCGCGCGATTCGGCCCGGGTCCTCAACATTCCACCCTGCCAGGGCGGTCAATGCATCCCTCTGCGCCGCGACCGCCGCCTCACCTTGTTTCTCTGCGACTAAAGCCAAACAGAGGAGGGTGCACCGTTCCGGTTCGTCTGCCGGATTGGGGGGTAAACCCTGGAGAATTTGCAATACTTCCAAAGATCGACCGAGGCTCATAAGGGTGACAGCTTTGGCCAGCGCTGCCTGACGAGAGGCTGGATCCAAGGCCAAGGCACGGGAGTACGCCTCGTAAGCTGCATTACTCAAACCCAATCCATCGGCCCTTCGGCCTTCGGCAAACTGCAAAGCCGACTCGACCCGGTCGTTGCGTACCGGATCGGCGGCGAAAACCCCCGTGGAGACGAGAATCAGGGCGACCAGCGCCCGGAGTTCAGGTCTTGTAACGGAGGCGTTTCTTATGGCGGTTCGCGCGACTGCGCTTGCGGCGCTTGTGCTTTGCGATTTTGGATTTCCGCTTTTTCTTGATGGAACCCATAAAGGCATCGTGGCGGGAGGAAAGTTAGGTGACAACCTTATTCAGCGGGTACTCGATGATTCCCTCAGCTCCCAAGAGCTTGAGTCGGGGAATCAGGGTGCGGACCACTTTTTCCTCCATGACGGTTTCCACCGCCACCCAACCCTCCCGCGCCAGCGGGGAAATGGTCGGATCACGAAGGGAGGACAGGGCGGCGCTGACCGATTGCAGGCAACGGCGGGGAACATTCATCTTCAGTCCCACCAAATCTCTCGCGCGCAAAGCGCCCTCCAAAAGTAACGCCAAGGTATTGATCCGGATCCGGTCGCCGGGACGCGCCCAGACTTTGGGGTTGGCGATGAGTTGGGGATAGGACTCCAGGATGGTGTCGAGGATCCGCAGTCCGTTGGCCGCCAAGGAGGAACCGGTCTCGGTGATATCGACCACCGCATCGGCCAACTCAGGAACCTTGACCTCGGTCGCACCCCACGAAAATTCGACCTTGGCTTTGATCTTCAGCTTGGCGAGATACTGCCGGACCAGACCGACCGCCTCGGTGGCAATTCTCTTGCCCCGCAACTGCGAGGGGCGGCGGATGGCCGAGCGGTTGGGCACCGCCACAACCCATCGGGCGGGTTGAGCCGTGGCCTTGCTGAAACGAAGCGTCGAAACGACATGCACCTTGGCGCGCGTCTCCTGGATCCAGTCACTACCGGTCAGACCGAGGTCGAGAAAACCATCCTGCACATAGGCGGCGATTTCCTGTGCCCGCAGGAGGCGTACCTCGAAGTTGGGATCGTCAATCGCAGGCCGGTAGGTACGGGAACTACGGGCAATCGAGTAGCCTGCTTTCCGAAAAAGCTCGAGTGTTGCTTCCTGTAGGCTGCCGGATGGCAGTCCGATACGCAGAGGTTTCATGGTTCACAACCCTAGAGGTTGAGCGGGGCAGACTCAATCCGCTCGTTTAGGTTTAAGTTGAAGTTTAACTCTCGGGCTTGGTAGGGGCGGTTGCCCTTAAACGCCCGATTTACAAATTTGACGCGGGCCGGTTGGAATAGTGGACTCTACGTACTTTTAATCGTTGGAAAAACAAGGGTCAGGCGGGAATGGCGGGCATTTGTTGGGTGATGCAATGGATGGCGCCTAGCCCGCCGACCAACGCGCGACAATCGATACCCACAACTTTACGGTCAGGGAAATAGGGTCTGAGTTGCTCCAGCACGATTGAGTCGGTCGGTGACTGAAACACCGGAACAAGCACGGCCGAATTACCAATATAGAAGTTGGCGTGGCTGGCGGGGTTCCGGTGGTGCGGCCCGTCAGCCCGTGGTGGCATGGGCAATTCAATGACTTGCAGGGGCTGCCCGCGGGCATCCTTGGCCTGCTTTAATCTGTCCAAGTTCTCGGCCAGGGGGGCATGGTTTACATCCCGCGTGTTGGGCTCCACCACGGTGGTGACCACCCCGGGGGCAACGAAACGAGTGAGGTCGTCCACATGCCCGTCGGTGTCGTCTCCTTCCAGTCCGTCCCCCAGCCAGACAATCTTTTGCACTCCGAGCCAATGTTGCAGATTTTCCTCTATTTGCTGACGGCTCAGGGTCGGATTGCGGTTCTTGTTGAGGAGGCAGGCCTCAGTGGTCAGCAGGGTCCCTTGGCCGTCGGTATCGATGGATCCTCCCTCCAGGACGAAATCGTGGGTCTCAAAAGGGGTTTCCGTCATGGGACAGGCCGTCAGGGGAACGCGGTCATCCGAATCCCATGGCTCGTATTTTTGCCCCCATCCATTGAAGGAAAAGTCATGTGCCACCCGGGCGGGAGTGCCCCGGTTTCGGTGAAGCATGAAAATGGGGCCACTGTCGCGGAGCCAGGCGTCGTCGGTTTTTAGTGTGACAATTTTCAGGTTGGGAGACTGGATCCTTGCTTTACGCAGGCGTTCGCCGACCCGGTCTGCCGCAGCGCAGTCGTTCACACATAGATAGACCCGCTCTCCGGGGAGCAGGGCCTTGAGGATCTCCTGGTAGGTGTCCCGGACCGGATCCAGCAACCCGGGCCAGGTCGCCTCGTTGTGGGGCCAGGCCAGCCAGGTGGCCTCGTGTTTTTCCCACTCGGCGGGAAGGCGATACTGCGTCCAGTCGATCGCCGGCTTTTGCAGGCTCTTCAAGCGTTGAGAAAGCGCTGGTCGAGACCGCCGTAGGCGTCGATCCGCCGGTCGCGCAGAAACGGCCAGTGCTGGCGGGTGACCCCGATCTCGTTCAGATCGAGGGTGGCCCTTACAATTTCCGGGCGATCGGTGGAGGCTTGGGCCAGAATCCGGCCAAAGGGATCGCTGACGAACGAACTGCCCCAGAAATCCAAGTTGTCCTCGCGCCCGATGCGGTTGATCGAAAGAACATAGACCCCGTTGGCAATGGCATGGCTTCGCTGGATCGTCTGCCATGCCCCGCACTGAACCTTATGCAGTTCCCGCCTTTCGGTCCGGGCCAAACCAATGGCCGTCGGGTAGATGAGAATTTCCGCGCCCCGCAAGGCCATGAGGCGGGCAGCCTCGGGATACCACTGGTCCCAGCAAACCAACACCCCCAAGCGCCCGACCGGCGTGTCGATCGGCTCAAATCCGGTGTCTCCGGGGGCGAAATAAAACTTCTCACTGAAGCCGGGATCATCCGGAATGTGCATCTTGCGGTATGTCCCGAGGATTTTTCCGTCCGGACCAAAAACCACCGCGGTGTTGTGGTACAGACCGCCGGCACGTTTCTCGAACAGGCTGGAGACGAGGGTAATCCTGTGTTTCTTGGCCGCTTGGGAAAGGGTCTTGGTGGTGGGGCCGGGGATGGTTTCTGCCAGGTCAAAGCAGCCGTAATCCTCCCGCTGGCAGAAGTAAAGGGAGCGGAAAAGTTCCTGCAGGCAGACCAGCTTGGCACCTCCACGGGCAGCAGCCGCGATCCGTTCGAGGGCATGCTTTAGGTTTTTTTCCGGCTGGGGCGCGCAGGCCATCTGGATAAGGGCCACGGGCACGTTTCTTTTGGATTGGGACATGGGGTTAGTTCAGCGCAAAGCGAGCGGCGGTGCGAGAATTTCAGATAAAACCACCGCATCGCGAAGACGTGAACGCAGGGGCATCCCCACCGGCTCGCGGCTTGCCGGACGCTTGGCTTTTTTTATCTCCTTCGTTTTTTTAACCACCGCCGGAACTGTAGGGATAGGGGGGATGAATGGGCCCACGGGTTTCATTTCCGCTGCAGGAGGTTGGGCAGGAATGGCCGCTGGTGTGGGAAGAACGGGGGGAGGCGGGCTCTCATGGCGGCGGCGACCCAAGGCCTCCAGCAAATCCCCCAGATCCTCGAAAGGATCCTGAGTCACAGGTTCAGGGGGTTCCGTCCGTCTCTTTTCTGAAGGTGACGGAGTAGAATTTGCGGAACCTTGACGCCTCTTCAGCCACCACTGGGCTGCTGTGGCCAAGACGAATAAAACGGGGACAATCCACTCCATGGCGGGGGAGGGTTATTTCGTCGAGGGTTTGACCGGATCCTTGGCGATGGCGGTCCGCATCTCCGTGTCGGCGGAAACGTTGCGGATCTTCTGGTAATCCATGATTCCCAGATTGCCCTTGCGGAACGCCTCTGCCATGGCAAGGGGAACCTGGGCCTCCGCCTCCACCACCTTGGCTCGCATCTCCTGTTCCGCCGCGACCGCCGCCGCCCTCCGCATCTCGGCCTTGGCCTGGGCCACCTGCTTATCGGCGTCGGCCTGTTCGGCCTGGAGTTTGGCACCCACGTTTTCCCCCACCCCAACGTCGGCGATATCGATGGAAAGGATTTCGTAGGCCGTGCCTGCATCCAGACCCCGGTTCAGCACGTCCTTGGAGATGTCCTGGGGATTCTCCAGTACGCCCTTGTAGGTCTCCTTCGAGCCGATGGCCCGGACGATTCCCTCTCCAACACGGGCGATGATCGTCTCCTCGGTCGCCCCACCGACAAAGCGGTCAAGGTTCGAGCGGACGGTGACGCGGGCCCGCGCACGTACGGTGATTCCGTCCTTGGCCACGCCGTCGATCGTGTTCTTGCCGGTCTGGCTAACAGCGGGGCAGTCGATCACCCGGGGATTCACACTGGTGCGAACGGCATCAAACACCGTCTTGCCCGATCCCGAGGTGGCGAGGTCGATCGCACAGCAGCGGTTGAAGTCCAGCTTGATACCCGCCTTGTCGGCTGCAATCAGGGCCCGAATCACCTGATCGACATTTCCACCGGCCAGATAGTGGGTTTCCAGTTGGGCGGTTGAGACCTGAATGCCCGCGCGCACCGCGGTGATCCTTGCGTTGACGATCAGGGAATTGGGGATTCCCCTCAGACGCATGGCGATCAACGTGGGAATGCTGACGGGGGCGCCCGAGGTCAGGGCTCTCAACCACAACCCAAAGAAGTTGAGCAGGATAATTCCAAAGACCAGGGCGACGACCCCGACCGCAATCAAAAGAAGGATGGGCATGAACAGAATCTAGGGGGGGCGGGCAAAGGGGGAAAGATAGATTGGATGGGTGGTCTTTAGCCCTTTTTACCCTTGGAGGATACAGGGCGCACATGAATGACCGAACCCTCCACGCGGTCGACGCGCAGCGACGAGCCTCGTGGGATGAAATTACCCTCCGTGAGGACATCCAAATCCTGTTTTCCGAAACGGGCGGTCCCGCTAGGCCGCAAATCCGTGACAGCCTTTCCTTGAGAACCCACGTGGATCGAGGCGGGAAAGGGTGTCGGGGCGGAAGGGGAAGTCACGCTCAGTCGGAACGGGCGGAATAAAAAAGTCTCCGGCAGGAATCGGGCCGCCAGAATGATGGCCGCCAGTCCGCCAAAAAAGCCCCAGGCCAGTTTGACCAAGGGGTTGGTGATTTCCCCCAAGGTTGGAAGAACGGGATCACGGGGATAGCGGTCCGCCATGGTGTTGAGCAGGGCAAAGAGCAATAGAGCCAAGCCGCCCAGACCCGGGAGCAGGGTTCCGGGGAAAAGAAGAAATTCCGCCAGAATGAGCCCGAGCCCCAGCCCGATAAGGATCAGGTTTTCGTAGCCGGAAAGTCCGGCGATGTAGTGCCCGAAGAAAAAAACCAATCCACAGGCAGCCGCGAGGATTCCGAAGATACCCAGCCCGGGGGTCTTGAATTCGAGATATCCGAAAAGGAACGCTGCCCCGAGGAGGAGAGGGGATAGGGAAACAATGAAACGTCCAATCGATTCAAATCCGGTCGGCTCCACCCGAACCACCTTGCAATTTGCTCCGGAGTTCTGGCTAATCAGTTTCTCCAGCGTTGGGCTCACTCCGGCAGCAAGCAAGGGTTTCGGCGGTCGACCAACCTCCTGCATGGCCTCCTGGGTGGTGAGTGTCAGGATGTCGCCCTTGGCCACGATCTCGCGCCCGTCGATCCGTAGGCCGGTCTGTTTATTGACCATGGCGTCAAACACGGCGGGATTGTGGCCGTTCTGTTCGGCTGCGGCCCGGATGATCGCCGCATACGCAGAAACGAATTTGGGAGGCAACTCCTTCGGGCCCTCTTGTCCGAGTGTCACCGGGGAGGCGGCTCCTATGATCGCCCCGGGGGACATCCATATTTCGCGGGTCGAGGCCGAGATAAAGGCCCCGGCGGAAAAGGCCTCCTTGTTCACGTACGTGAAGGTGCGATCGGCCGGCTCAAATTTGGCCACGGACGCCATGATCTCCTTCATTGCTTCACCCTCCCCACCCGGGGTGTTCATATCCAGAACCAAGGCGGAGGCGTGATTGGCAAGGGCGTCCTTTACCCCGCGCCGGACGATGTAAACCAAGCCTTTTTGTATCTCTCCCTGGATGGGAATCACATAGACCGGCCCCTGCCGGGATGACGGCTCGGCTGCCTGGGTGGGGATGGCTATCAAGCTGGTTATCGCCGCCCAAACGAGAGGGGTGCGCGCTGAAGGATTTGAACCTCCGACCAACTGCGTGTAAGGCAGCCGCTCTACCACTGAGCTAAGCGCGCCGATAAGCCACATTTTTTGAGATTAGACGGGATCAGTTGGGATAACAAACCACCTGCCAAACCCGCCCATCGGCCTGGGAAAAACAGACCACTGCCACCGTGTAGTATTGATCTTGGTCGGGGATATAGATCATCAAATGCTCATAAAACCAGTCCACTCCCCGCGTATGGTTCGGCATCCGTCCGAAAAAATTCAGCACACCCTGCTTGTTTTGGCCGGCAAGCAACTCCTGCAATTGTTGCGGGGTGTAAGGGGAAGCTCCCGCTTGAAAATCCGTATCCTGGGCGTGGACGGAGGCGGCGAGAAAAATAGTTGTCAAGATCGCCAGCATCCGACAACGAAAACGGGTTATCATCCGGTCATCATCCTGGAATTCAGGCAAAGTGCCAGCCCTCCCTTGACCCTTCGGGTTGGGCTCCTAATCCATAAGGAATGAAACCGTGGTTTGCCGGCGCCCTGCTCCTTTTGGGCTTGGGGCTTCATCTTCAGGCTAACGAGGACATGGAGCAGGCTCTCTTTTCAAGGGGACCGGCCCCGGCGAAAGGAGAAAATGGCAAATGGGGATTCCGTTCTCCGGACGGCACCTGGGCGGTGGAACCGAAGTTCATGGAGGTAAAACCCTTTCAGCATGATATGGCTGCGGCTCGGGAGGGAAAGACCTGGGGATACATCGATAAGGCCGGGAATTGGAAAATTCCGCCCCGGTTCAGTTGGGCAGGGGAGTTTTCCGAAAACCTCGCTCCTGCATCGGAGGGGGACCGTCTCACCGGCAAGTTTGGTTACATCGATCCGCAGGGTAGGTGGGCCATCGAGGCTGAGTACGCCTGGGCCCGACCCTTCCGCGAAGGCCTGGGTTGCGTCAAGGACGGGGCGAAGTGGGGTTTTGTCGATTCCAAGGGAAAGCTGGTCATTGAACCCGACTTCGATCAGGTGGAGTCCTTCTCCGGGGGGTTGGCGGCTGTCCAGAAAAGCGGACCGCCCGGGGAAAAGGAGACATGGGCGTACATCAAGCCGGACGGGTCTTCCCCGTTTGAAAAGAAATTTGCCTGGGCCGGATCTTTTTCTGAGGGATTGGCAAGGATTCAGATCACCGACCGAATCTCCGGCAAATACGGTTATATCAATCCCAAGGGAGAGCTGGTGATTGCCCCCGGATTTGACGAAGCAGCAGATTTTCACCAAGGACGGGCCCAGGTGAGGGTGGGTAACGAGGTGCGCTTCATCGATGCCAAAGGAAAACCGGTGGAATAGACAGTCCCCCGACATGCCCCGGGATCGATGGCTTGCCACGGTCCATCGAGAATTCTAAAAACAGACATGATCATAACCGGTGCAACCTTGACCGCAGGCGTGGTTTTGGCGGTTGGTTCGCATCTTTATAAAAACCAGGCGAAGAATCCAAATTTTCCATTAATCGCCGGGCTCGGCTTGTCGTTGTTGATTCCCACCCTCCTTATGGCTCTGGTTCTGGAGCTGATTGCGCTTTTTGCCTGGAACCCTTTGGTTTGGATGGAATGAGCTGATTGGATGAAAAAAACGTTTCGTTTTATAGGTTTTTTTGCCCTCCTTTTCTTGGCTTTGCCCTCCTGTTCCTTTTCCCACCCTATCCTGAGGGATGGCGGTTTTTCTGCCGGTTTGGCCCATCCGGCGTTGGGGTTTGACCACTTTCTCGCCATGCTCAGCGTCGGCTTGTTGAGTGTTCAGCTTGGCGGGCGGGCTATCTGGTCGGTGCCGACAACGTTTGTCCTGTTTGTTTTGATCGGCGGAGAGATGGGAATGCACGACGTGCCTTTATTCACCGTCGAGGCCGGGATTGCCGTTTCGGTCTTGTTTCTGGGTTTGGCCATTGTGGCTGACCGTAGGATTCCAGTCCTGGTGGCGATGTGCGGGGTGTCCATTTTCGGAATGTTCCACGGCCACGCACACGGAACGGAGATGCCCGGATTCGTGCATCCGGCGGCTTACGCAACCGGTTTCGTCTTCGGTACCGCCCTGATTCATCTACTGGGGGTCGGGTTAGGTCTGGTGGCCACCCGCAACCGGGTTGGGTCCTTGACCTTGAGAGCCTGTGGGGCGTTGATTGCCGTCCTGGGTGTGAACTTTCTTTTCACCGCGCTCCACGAACCCAAACCGCAGAGAACCGTGGCCCAGATCCTCACTTGTCCGGACTGCGGAAAAATTCATACCGCAATTAAAAATTAATCTTGGGTCGGGGGGGGCCGCTTTCAGACTCCGCGATCCATATTCCAACTGTATTTCAGCCTTCTTTGGTCGGGTTGCCAGAAACCAGGGATGACTTATGATGATGGTGGAACTCGGGCAGTCGCCCTTCCGCCGCCTTCGGGTGAGTGGAGGGGAGGAAAGTCCGGACACCATAGGACAATCCGCCCCGGGAAACCGGGGGCGATCCCGATGCAAGTCGGGGTCGACGGAAAGTGTCACAGAAAAGATACCGCCCTGTTTCGCCTTGGCGTGACGGGGTAAGGGTGAAAAGGCGGGGTAAGAGCCCACCGCCCTCCGGGTAACCGGCGGGATGGATAAACCACGGATGGTGCAAGGCCGAGCAGGAGTCACGGGTGGTCCGCCCGTCCCGCGCAAGTGGGGCAACTCCGGGTTGGTGCCGCACCGGAAAGGCGGAGACGCCCGACCGGAATCCGCCGCGAGGCGGATTAGAGAAATGGCTGCCGACTTTCCGGGAAACCGGAAGGCCACAGAATCCGGCTTACAGGAGTTCCTCGGGAACGGGGGTCGGGCGGCGAAAAGGCCGTCCGGCCTCCGCCTTTTTAGGTG
>RHAF01000033.1 GCA_010028775.1 Verrucomicrobiota bacterium
AGATTCATCAGCTGGTCGTACTTGAACCTCGGCAAAGTCCACCGAACCATGATGAAGAGGCCGATAAAAAAGAGAATCTTGGCGAGGAATACCCCCACGGAGACAAAGCCAAACCACCACGGGGCCGCTTGACCGGCAAGGAAAGCCGGAAGGCTAAGACCAAAAACAGAATCGGGCATCGGAAGGTGGTTGAACCATGGGAGCGGAAGACTCCACCCGCCCAGAAAAAGCGTCACCATGATGGCGGAGGCCGACACCATGGCAGCGTACTCCCCGAGAAAGAAAAGGGCGAAGCGCATGCCCGAATACTCGGTGTGGTATCCCCCCACCAGCTCGGTCTCCGCCTCGGGAAGGTCAAAGGGCAGCCGGTTGGTCTCGGCAAAGGAGGCGATGAGGAAAACCAGGAAGGAAAACGCCAACGAGATCCCCTGAAGAATACCCAGCAGACCGCCCGAAAGTTGCGGGACGGCCAACCAGCCGTGCTCAACCTGGTAATCAACAATTTTACCCAGATTCAACTGGCTGGTCACCAGGAAGACGGGAACGACCGATGCACCCATGGCAATCTCGTAGGAAATGATCTGGGCGGAGGAGCGGATTCCCCCGAGAAAGGGGTACTTGGAGTTCGAAGCCCACCCCGCCAGAACGATCCCATAGACACTCAGGGAGATGACGGCGAAGACGAAGAGTAGCCCGATATCAAGGTTGGCCACCACGCCGCTGATCCGGAAAGCCTGCACCGTGGCCTCATCCCAATGAAAAAAAGAGGTCAGCCATCCCGCCACCGGACGAAGATCGAAACCCGGGCTGAAGGGAATAACCGAGACCGTGACCAGCGCCGGAACCATGGCGAGGATGGGCGCGAGGTTGAAGTAGAACTTGTTGACCGAGGCGGGAACGAACTGCTCCTTGAGAAGAAACTTGGCGGCATCGGCCAAGCCCTGCCCCAATCCAAAAAGGCGGATATTGGTGAATGGGATCCCCACCCGATTCGGGCCCAGGCGATCTTGCATCCAGGCGCTCAATCGCCTCTCCGCGGTGACGCTGCCGGGAACCAGGAGCAGAACCACGCCCGCCACGGCCGCCGCCTTGACGAGGGAAAACACCAGAAAGACCAGGTCAGGTCCCGAAAGAATCATGGGGCAATCTATCCCGATGCGGGGTTACGCCAAGCCGGCTTTCTTGGTGTCTTTCAGAAAGAGGGTCAGAACCGCCCCACCCAGCAACAGGGCGGCCGCCACGACGAAGGACGACCGAAAATCCCCGCTGGATGCCTTCAGCATCTGTTGAACCCGGCTAAGGGCAAATCCCCCGATCCCCCATGAGGTGAAAAGGATCCCGTAATTCACACCGAAATTCGACAAGCCGTAATGATCCTTGATGAAGGCAGGAAAAAGACAGAGGTTCGCCCCGTAATTAAATCCAATCATCGTGGCGAGAAGGACGATCGCGCCGGCCAACTGCCCCTGCTGGGTCACCGGGATGGAAAGCAGCATGCAAACAGCCTGGAGCAGGGTGACGATCAGTAGGGTCGCTTTTCTTCCAATCCGGTCAGAGACGGTCCCCGCAATCACCCTTCCCGCCGCGTTGCCGACGGCCAAAACGATCACCGCCAAGAAGGCGTATTCTCCCATGCTTTTCTTGGCCATTCCGTTCATGCTGCTGATTACCATCAGTCCGGCTCCCGCCCCGATAAAGTAAACGGCCCACAGAAGATAAAATTCCCCGGTCTTCAGCATGGCCATGGGAGTCAAGGAGGTCCCCTGCACCGTCGTGCCTGAAGGACCGGCAGGTATGGATATGGGTGGATTTTTCAGAAGGGTCGCCAAAGTGCAAACGACCACAAAGAAAAAGGCGGCGTAGAACGCGGTGGTCATGGAAAGTCCCCCCGCCTTCAAAAGGGACTCCGTCAACGGGGCAATGTAAAGAGGAGCCAGACCAAATCCGGCCACCACCCACCCCGCAACTTTCCCGGTCATTGAGGCGGGAAACCACTTCAAGGCGGGGGGTGTGGCGGAGGAGTAACCAAAACCGATCCCCATGCCAACCAGGACCCCAAAACCCAGAACCCAGACGGCGTAACTGGAGGAACGTGAAGCCATGGCCAATCCGGCGGCAACCAAAACACCGCCCAGGGTGGCCGTCCATCGTGGCCCGATCCGGTCCTGGCATCGTCCCGCCAGAATCATGGAAAAGGAAAAGACCAGGCAGCAGATGGCGTAGGGATCATTAAGTTTGGCAGGATCCCAACCAAACTCCTTCTCGATGGCTGTTTTGAAAATGCTCCAGGCATAGAGAATGCCCAGCGCGAGATTGATACCCGTGCCTGCAAAAACGACCCTCCACCCTGGATTGATTTTCATTAAAGTCCTACCCCGTTGTCCGCAGGCCCGCGGCAATGGCCGCAATCGTCTGCCTCACCTCTCCCAAGGTTGTCTCGGCCGATGAGTCGCTATCCGACTCCGCTTTCCGCCACTTGTGCAGGAGCTCGACTTGCCGGCGATGCAACACCCTCAGAGGTTGAACCCTCCTCTCCACGGTGTAGCGAAACCGGGGACGGCGCTCGGCCAACGGTTCGGAAAACATCTCGCCCAAACCCTCCTGCACACGGTCGAATTCCGCACGGATCAGTCCCATGATCTGCCGACGTAGTCCGGCTTGTTCCACAAGATCGGCATACCACTGTCCCACCTCCAGATCGGCGCTAGCCAGACCACTCTCCAGGTTGTTGAAGACGTAGCGGGCAAAGGGCCAAACCCTCAACCGGTCACGAAGTCTGCGGAAAAGTCGGCCATGACCCGAGGCCAGGTCAGACAATGCCGCACCGGCCCCATACCAGCCGGGCAAAAAGAAACGGGACTGACTCCAGCTGAAAACCCAGGGAATCGCCCGCAGGTCCGCCCAACCTGCCGCCCCTGTCCTCCGCGCAGGGCGGGATCCGATGGTGCTTCTCTCCACCGCATCGATCGGGGTGGCCTGCCGGAAGAAATCCAGAAAGCCCTCCTCTTCCACCAGTTTCCGGTAAGCCCGCATGCTCGACTGGGAAAGAATTTCAAAAATCTCCGCGAGGGCGGGATCATCCTCGATGGAACCATCGTGAGACAGGGAGCTGTAGGCCGTGCCGGCCAGGAGAAGCTCAAGGTTGTGGGCCGCCGTCGGGACGGTTCCGTACTTCTGCCCGATCACCTCCCCTTGTTCGGTGGTTCTCAGGTCTCCAGAGAGTGTTCCCTTGGGCAAGGCCTCGAGGAAACGGTGGGTGGGACCAGCCCCACGACTCACCGTTCCGCCCCGCCCGTGAAAAAATCGTGCGGCGGCCCCCTCCTGCCTGGCCGCCTTGAGAATTTCCCTCTGACTGCGGTGCAGAGCCCATTGGCTGGCCAAAAGACCGGCGTCCTTATTGCTGTCGCTGTAGCCGATCATCACTCGAAGCACAGGAGGAGGTTCGGCCGGCAGAACCACCGAACCTTCGCCTGGATCAACCAAAGCCAGTCGACGCCGCCGGGAAACCTCCGCCTCGTGGCGGGCCAGCACCTTGATGGTCTTACGCGTCAGCGGATGACGCAGAAATTCCGCCACAACCTTCGGGGCCTTCTGCAAATCCTCCAGGGTCTCGAAAAGCGGGGTGATAGGCAGCGGACAAACCCCGGTGGAGTTTCGGTCAGGACTCTCCAGTCCGGCCGCGCGGGAAAACACATGGATGGCCAGCAGATCCGAGACATCCCGAGTCATGCTGATAATGGAGAGACCGAGACCGTCGGTGCCGTGACGACCCACATGGTGGGCCAACTTCTGGTAGGTTCCAATAACGTCCGCAGCGGCAGGCCCTGCCCGCATGGCTTGTTCCGCCGACCAAGGGGGTTTTTCCAGCCATGATTCCAACAGTTTTCTGCGGTCCGCCTCCGGCCTGGAACGATAGGGCGTGGAGACAACTCCACCGCCCAACCTCTCTAGTTCCTCGATCGCCTCATCGTGCCTTGAGCTATTCTGCCGAATATCGAGCACCGCGAGGTGAAACCCAAAAACCTCGACCAAACGAATCATTGAATCCACCTCGGCAGCCGCCAAGCGGGCGGCGCCAACAGCCAGCAAAGATCGTCGGATGACTCCCAGATCCAGGATCAGATCCTCCGGATGGGCGTAGCCGTAGGTCTCATCCCCATCCATGGGAAGAAAGTTCCGCATGAGCAGCACCCCTTCCCGCCAAGGTTCTTCTCGGTAGATGGAAACCGCCGCCTCCCGTTCCGGTCCAACCCGCTTCCGCCAGTCGACCAGCCACTTTTCCAACTCTGCCGGAGTGCCATGATACCGCCGGGAAAGCGTGAGGTGGGAGGCCAGGCGGTCCAGTGAAGTGCGAATCAACTGAAGGGCGGCTGCGCGGTAAAGTTGGAGGCTCGTCTCGGTGGTCTCGGGAGAGACCAATGGATGGCCGTCGCGATCCCCGCCAACCCACGTGCCGAAGCTAAGTTGCGGGCGCACCGCAGGGTGGGTGGGTCCATCCGGACCCAAGGAAGCGATCTGCCAGGCCTCGCGCAACCGCCGATCGGTCTCCGTAATTGATTTAGCCATCGAACCGGCAAGGCAGTGGATGACACCCTCCCTTTCCATGTCCACGGTGGGACGTTGGGTGCGCACCTCCTCCGTCCTCCACCAGCGTTCCAGGACAACCTTGAGCCGTTCACGCCTCTGGCTTTCCGCGAGGTCGCTCGCCTCCGATCCGGCTCCTTCGTTCAGGATCTCGTGAATCTCCTGCATGTAGGCAAGGATGGATCGCCGACGGGCCTCGGTGGGATGGGCGGTCAGCACCGGCTCGATGTGGAGGGTGGGCAAGGCCGTGGCCAAGGTCTCCGCATCCAGGCCGGATCCGCCCAGTTTTCGCAGGGCTTGGGCCCAGGATCCGGGCTCATGCTGGGGGCCGTTGATTTTCTCATTCAGATGCCTCATGGCGTTGGCCGCCACCTCCTCGGCAAGATTGAGAAGTCCGAAAGTGATGGAATACGCGCGGGTGACCTTGGAGGACTGGATGGCCGGCAGGGTCCCCTTGTGTTTGGGGCCCCAAGGCAAAGCTTGGACCACATCCTTTTCCCCGAGCTCCTGCAGAAGCTCCCTGAATCCGCCCATCATCCAGGAAAGGTCCCGCTCCACGCGGGCAAATCCCCGCGTGAGACGCTCCTTGTGGGAAAGCTTGGGTTTGCCCAAGCGAACCCTGGGTGTCGCGGGCCCGGACTTCCTCCTCATGTGCTGAAACTTTCGCCGCAAGAGCAGGTGGCTCGGGCATTGGGATTGGTCACACGAAAGCCTCCCTTCTGTAGATCGGTGCTGAAATCAATCTCTGATCCGCTGAGAAAGACCGCGCTTTTCGGATCCACGGAGATATGAACCCCGCGGCTCTGAATGAGAATGTCCCGGGGTCCCGCGCCCGGCACCAGTTCCATCTGGTACTGCAGGCCGCTGCATCCACCCCCCACAACCGAGACCTTCAAGGCACCGTCCGCGTAGCCCTTTTTTTGTAAAAGGCCCAAAAGATGACTGCCGGCCGCCTCCGATAGGCGAACCAGTTTTTCGGATCCGATTTTTGGTCCGGGAACAGCCGACGAAGCGGATGCGCTCATGGTCCCGATGTTACCCTTCTCCGGGGAACCCGACCAGCTTGGCTCACTTCTGCGGGAGGGAAAAAGAGACCGGATGAGGCGATAAACTGCGCTCCGCCAACCGGACCAGCGGCTGGGGATGAAGACCCAACACCAGGTTGAAAGCCCCCGCCACCATCAGCACCCAGACCAGATAAACAGGAAACCTTTTCGCGGGAATACTGTCGGCCTCCCTCTCCCAGTACATCGACTTGACCGGGGAAAGATAAAAACCCAGCGCCGCCACAGCCATCACCAGGGCAATCACCAAGGCCGGAACCTCGCCGGCACTCCACAAGGTGGACATCACCGCCAGTTTGACCGAAAAACCGGCCAAAGGAGGCAGGCCGGCCATCGAGAGAAGACAGAGGGTCGCACCCAAGGCTGTTCCGGGATCGCGCCGGGCCAATCCATCGAGATGACGCATGTCCGTGTTGCCGTGAATACGTTCCAGCTCGTTCAGGAAAACAAGGATCGGGAGTGTGGAAAGAAGATAGACCCACAGATAAGCGACCACCGTGCCCAGCCCGCCCTCCAACAACGTGCCGAGAGCCAGAAGCATGAATCCGGCATGGGCGATGCCCGAGTATGCCAACAACCGCTTCAGATCCCGCTGGGGCAACGCCGCAAGGGTTCCCAAGGTGACCGTGGCAATCCCAAGCGTGAGAAGTACCGGACGGAAAACCTGCCCGATCGATTCAAGGGCGAAGGCACCAAAACCAAAGACGCGGAGCAACAGGACAAAACCCGCGGCTTTGGAGGCAACCGCAAGAAATGCGGTGACGGGTGTGGGCGCCCCCTCATAAACATCAGGCGCCCAGGCGTGAAAAGGAACCGCCGCGACCTTAAAAGCCAAACCGGTAAGGATCAGCCCTGCGGCGGCCAGCAAGGCAGGTGTGGCCGGCTTTCCGGCCTGCTCAAGGAGTAGACGGGAAAATTCCGTGGTGCCCGCAGCGGCATACAGCCAAGCGATCCCCAAAACCAGAAAACCCGTGGAGAGCCCGCCCATGACCAACAGTTTGATTCCCGCTTCCAGACTGGCGGGTTTGGCACGGTGGAAGGCCGTCAGAAGATACAAGGAGATCGAAACCAACTCCAACGCGACAAAGACGGCGAGAAAATCCCTTGCGGAGGCCAGAAGGCATAGACCTGCCGTCGGAAAAAAGGGCAATGCCAACAACTCACCCCTCACCGTCTCATCGGGACCCAACCGGTACCGGGCCGACATCATTGTGACGGTCACCAGACAGAGGACGAAAAAGGGCTTAAAAAGGGCCGAAAGTCCGTCGGTTACCAAAAGATTGGACCAGGATTCCGGCATGGGACGCCCAGCCGAGAGAGCTGTCCAGAGCAGCAAGCCCGCGGAGAGAAGAACCGCAAGTGGTCCCAGCCATTTCTTGCCCGTTTGCGGGGCAAGGCAATCGACCAGAATCAAACCTACTCCGGCCAAAACCAGGAGTACTTCAGGGCAAAGCCAAAGGCTCATGGAACCAGCAACCTTTCAAGAACGGGTCGGGCGGGCCCCAGGATCACGACCGGGGCCACGCCAACAACAAAAAGCAGAACCGAGAGCAATGCGAAGGGCCACATCTGGCCCCACCCGGCAAGGTCGGGTGCATCGGCGTTTTCCACGCTTTTCGAAACCGGACCGAAGGCGATCGATCGGACCGCCCTCAACATCGCAACCGCGGAAAGAACCACTCCCCATGCCGCCACCGCCACACAAACCGGATGGGCGCTCCAGGCGCCGAAAAAGATCATGATCTCCCCGGCAAAATTAGCCAAACCAGGCAGACCAATGGATGCCATGGAGGCCACCATCAGATAAAACCAAAGATTGGGCGCGCGCCTGGCCAAACCACCCAGATCCTGCATCCAGGTAGTTCCGGTTCTTTGCCCGATCTCACCCGCCACGGCAAAGCCCAGCGCCGCACTCAGGCCGTGAGCCACCATTAAGATCAAGGCTCCTCCCAAACCAAGGACGGTGCCACCAATCAGGCCGAGAAAAACGGTCCCCATATGCATGGCACTGGAAAAACCAAGAAGCCACCGGAAATCACGCTGTTGAAGCGCGGCCAAGCCAAGATAAAGGATGTTGCAACCGGAGTCATGGGCAGAACCAGCCTAAACAGACCGTAGAGGCCGAATTTCTTAAGCACCCCGGCATGCAACATGGCAGCGGGAGCGGGAGCCGAGGCGTATCCCCCGGGTGCCCAACTGTGAAAAGGAACCAGGGAGACCAGGGTGCCAAAACCCACCAAAAGAAGCGCAGCCACCGTGGTCTGTTGCGGAGTTCCCATGGGGTTGGTCCTAAGGGTTTCGCTTAGAACTCGCCAGTCGAGGGAGCGGGCCACCTCAGGCACGGAAATGACCAGCCCGATCAGGCCCAGAAGCAAAACAAGGCTGCCCAACATGAGATAGAGGGTCATGCGCCAGGCCGCGCCGGATCGATCGCCATGTCCCCAAATCCCGATGAGGAGAAAGGTGGGCACCAGCGCGACCTCGTGGAAGGAGAAGAAATAAAACAGGTCGACCGAGAGAAACGCACCCAAAGCCCCCAATCCGACAAGCAGAAGACAGATGAAGTACTCCCGCTCCCTCTTGATCCCCTTTTGAGCCACCCCCATGGCGGCGAGGGTCACCACCAAGGTCAACCAGACGAGCGGAAGGTTCAGGCCGTCGATTCCGAGGAGAAATTTGACAGGAAAAACTTCCCGGGCCGGGGTGGCTTCCGGGCCAAAAAGAACTTCGCCAACACGCAGAACCTGTCCGGACAAAAGAAAACCGGGAACCAAATTCAAAACCGAGACCCAGAGGGATGTTTTTTTGGGAGGCGCACCCAAAGCGATCAGGATCACTCCGACCAATGGAATGAGCAACAGGGCGGGCAGCAGTAGGAGCAAGTTCAACGGAGGATCCCGCTTTTCACCAGGCATCCGACCAGCAACAACGCCCCCGCAATGAAGACAGCCGCATAAATCTGAACCTGGCCACACTGCACTAACCTTAGCCCCTGCCCTGCTGCCCGGGCGACCACGCCCGAACCGCGAACGATAAAGCCGCGAACCACCCAGCCCTCAAAGGCGTCCGCCAACCTGGCCAAACCATCCTGACCGGCCACCAGGAATCGCTGGTAGAACTCGTCGATATAAAACTTCCCGCGCAGGATGGGAAGGGAAAGAGGATCCTGGGTTACCCCGTTGTACAATTGGTAGGCCGGAACAAATCCGGCCAAGGCCACCAACAAAGAGACCCACAGTGTCCATGAGGCATGGTGGGCTTCGTGACCCCCGCCCAAGAATGCATCGACCGGGAAAAGTCCGCTGAAGAGCGAAAGAACCGAAAGCACGAGCATGGGCACCACCATCACCGGTGGTCCCTCGTGGGCGTGTTTCGCACCTTCGCTCCGTGGATTGCCACCGAAGGCCACCAGGATCATCCGGAGCATAAAGAATGAAGTGAAGAAACCCGCCAGCATAGAGACGGCGGCCAACCCGGGATGATGAGAGGTGGCCGCAAATATCTCGTCCTTGCTCCAGAAACCGGAAACCGGCGGAATACCGCACAGTGCGATGGTCCCGATCCAGGTGACCAGATAAGTGAAGGGCATCCTGCGGTTCAGCCCACCCATCCGCCAGATGTCCTGTTCCTCGTGGCAACCGTGGATGACCGAACCGGAGGCAAGGAACAGGAGGCACTTGAAAAAGGCGTGGGTCATCAGGTGGTACATCGCCGGTCCGGTCACTCCGAGCCCAACGGCCATCACCATATAGGCGATCTCGGAAAGCGTGGAGTAGGCCAGGATTCTCTTTATGTCGTTCTGCTGGCACGCAATCAGGGCGGGCAAAAGGGTCATAATTCCGCCGATCCACGCGATCGTCGTCATAGTGACGTGACTTAGCTCCAAAACAGGAAGAACACGGATCAGCATGTAGACACCCGCGACCACCATTGTGGCCGCATGCAGGAGAGAAGAAACCGGAGTGGGACCCTCCATGGAATCCGGCAGCCAGACATGGAGGGGAAATTGGGCCGACTTACCCAGACATCCGCAAAAAAGACCCAGCCCCACGGCCGTGACCGCCCAACCCGCCGCCCCGGCGGAGGCCCGGCTGGGCAGATCGGCGAAACCGATGGTTCCGAAGAGGGACCAGGTCCCCAAAATACCCAGAATGAATCCAAAATCCCCGATGCGATTGACCAAGAATGCCTTGTTGGCGGCCGCCCCGGCGGCGGGCCGATCAAACCAAAACCCGATCAGGAGATAGGAACTGAGACCCACCAGCTCCCAAAAAATGAACATGGTGACAAGATTGTCAGCGAAGACGATCCCCAACATGGAAAAGACAAAGAGGGAGAGTTCGGCGAAGAATCGGCTCCGGGAGGGATCCTTGGCCACATAACCGACGGAGTAGATCTGCACCAACAAAGCCACCCCGGTGACCAGGGCAGCCATCATCCTGGCCAAGGGATCGGCCACCAGACCGAAATTGGCTTTCAGTCCAGCAAACTCGATCCATGGAACGGGTGGGGCAGCCATCCCCCCGGTGGGCGTGCCGGATCCGAGCAAAAGGAGGGATCCGACAAAACTCAACAAACATGCCGTGATGGAAGCAGCGGTCGAGACCCTGGGAAACGGGTGGAGAAAA
Organism: Verrucomicrobiota bacterium; assembly: GCA_010028775.1. GTDB lineage: Bacteria > Verrucomicrobiota > Verrucomicrobiia > Methylacidiphilales > Verrucolacustridaceae > Verrucolacustris. Next base: position 10,277 of record RHAF01000033.1, read on the forward strand.
AGGCGAATAAAGACCGCCGCAAATAGCGGCAACAGAAGGATGAGATACGGGGAGTAGGCGATCATTTAGAAGCGAAGATTTGCCATACTGTCGACAGCCGTAGTTTTTTTAACCCGAAAAATGGCCACGAGGATGGCCAAGCCAAGGGCCACCTCGGCCGCCGCCACCGTGATAACAAAAAAGACGGCTACCTGAGTGTCCGGAAGGCCTTGAAATCTGCCGACCGCAACCAAGGCTAGGTTGGCGGCGTTCAGGAGAAGTTCGAGCGACATCATGACGATCAGCAGGCTCCGGCGAAGCAGCACACCGGCTAACCCGATGACAAAAAGAAATCCACTGAGAGCCAGATAGTGGCCCAAGGTGATCTCGCCGAGGATCATGCTCAGGAATCCCTCCGGCACAGAACCACCACCCCAACCGTGGCCACCAAAAGCAGAACCCCGGTGGCCAGAAAGAGCGGGGCATAGGAGGTGAAAAGCAGACTTCCCAATTCCTGCGCCGACCCAAGGCTTTTCCCCTCGCCCCATGCGAGAGTCTTATGGGAGGCAGGAAAGGAGGCAGCCAACCTAGGAATTCCCAAAACCGCGACCATCCCCCCGACCGCCACCCCGGCACCCTTGGCCCAAGGAAGCGGACTACGCGCCTCTGCCTTCACATCAAGGAGCATGATGACAAAGAGAAAGAGCACCATCACGGCGCCCGCATAGACGATCACCTGGACAGCAGCCAGAAAGTTGGCCTCAAGAGTGACGAAAAGTGCCGCCTGAAAAACCAATCCCAACACCAGGCAAACCGCACTGCTGACCGGATTCCGCAGAAGGATCACCGCCGTGGCGGCGGTCAGAAGGCCCGTGGCCAGGCTCCAGAAGGCAATTTGTTCCATCCTTGTGATCTTTCGGGGGTTGCGTGAGGTTAAAGAACCCCCAACAGCGGTCAATGAATTCGGTGAATAGGCGGGCCTATCAATGCGGCGGGATGGTCGGAATCATCCAGCAGGCCAAGCCTACTTGTTGTCCCACTTTTTGATCGGTCGCGGCAAAACTCCGCCCAAACGATAAAGCTCCTCTTTGTGTCGAACCATCGACTGACGGGTGGTTCCGACAAAAATCGGATGCTCTTTTCGGAGAAAAATGGCCTCCTCCGGGCAGACTTCCTCACACATCCCGCAATAGATGCACCGCAACATGTCGATAACGAAATCCTGGGGTCTCTTCTCCACATGGGCATGGAGGTCCGAACCCGAGATCGAGCCCGGGGTGATGCGGATGGCCCGGGGCGGGCAGACAAACTCGCAAAGCTGGCAGGAAACACACTTTTCGCGACCCTCTTCATCCATAACCAGCACAGGGGCTCCACGATACCCCTCCGGCATGGGCCATTTTTCCTCCGGATACTGCATGGTCACCAAACCGGTGGCGCTCATGTCCATCAGG
>RHAF01000034.1 GCA_010028775.1 Verrucomicrobiota bacterium
GTCTCCACCCCCCTTTCTCCCCTGGCTGTTCCCGCCAACGCCGTTAAACCCGGCCTCCCCCTTCCCGCACTGGGTGCGCCGGTCCCCTCCCCGGGCAAGCCCGGTAACGTCTTCAGCAAGTTCCTTAAAAAGTAACTCACAAATACCCTAAGCTGAATCGCATCCTGGTAGGACGAGTACGCTTACTCGTCCATGTAAGGGCTCCAGCGACTGTTCCAGGGGTACCTTTACCTAATATACACCCACACTTTTTTCAATTTCCGCGCATCCTTATCTTTTGGACCCGGTTTAATCCGGCATGAAGACACATCACTCAACATATCGTGGCACGCTGGCCCTTGGCCTGCTCGCCTTCACCCTCAGCCCATTCCAACCCCGCCTCCTGGCGGCCACTCAGCCGGACGGCGAAAAAATCAACCGTCTGCTCAAGCGGTTTGACCTCAACCAAAACGGGCAACTCGACCCTGCGGAACAGGTCGCTGCGGAAAAAGCCCGCCAAGAGGCCTTTCAAAGGCTACACGGAAAATACGACACCGATGGAAACGGCCAGCTGAGCGAAACGGAAAAAAACGCCCGTCGTGCCGATCTCCAGGCCAAGCGTCAGGAGATTCTCAAGAAGTTCGACAAGGACGGGGATGGCCGGCTCAACCGCGAGGAAAAAGCCCAAGCGATGGCCGCACGCAAGACCGGTTCCAAGAGCAACGCGGACAAAAAAGAGGGAGCCTAAACAGGTCCTGCCGGATCCGCCCGTGGTCGGACACGGGCGGATCGGTTTTTTTTACCCGCGCTCACCCGCTTCATTTTCTCCTCACGCGTCAACTGCTTGAAACAAACTTCCTCTCTTCGGGCCTCACGGGGGCTCTTTTTTTTCCACGCCATCGCTAGCCGGACAGGTAGACGACTTCTTGTGTATTTCCCGCCCTTACCCGCCTGGTGGGATCGCACCCTCTTTTCAAGATCGTTGGTCCAACCGGTGTAGAGGGATCCGTCCCGACACTTCAGGACATAAACCCAGCAGATTTTTAGTCGTTGAGTCCTTGCTTTTTTGGTCATGGAACATGCGCCCATCCGATTCTCCTTCATCACGAAAGCCTAAAAGACTAATCCCCCTCTCTGGCAAGATTCCTCCTGCCCTCCTTGATTATCGATCTCCTCCTTTTTTCCTCCACCAGTCGCCGCTTTCCCGCCCCGCTCCTTTTGGCCATGCGACTCCTCTCCCTCGATTTTTCGGCCATCGTCCTCAGCCTCTCCCTATCTTTTCTTAGTTCGAGGGCAGCGATCAGTCTCTTCCGTGCCCGGATTCGGTTGGCCTCCCGTGTTCTTTCCTCTTGAGCGACCACCGTGACTCCGCTCGGCAGATGACGCAACACCACCCGGGTTTCCACCTTCTGCACATTCTGTCCTCCCCTGCCACCCGACCTCGAAAACTCCTCCACCAGATCCTTTTCATCAATCCTCACGCAAGATGCCCTCCATGCCTATGGACGAAATCACTAATCACCTATGGTTTCCATAGCTCGTAGCCTTAGGCCTCTCCTCATCCTCATCTTTATCTTTATTCCAAACCCAATCGGCCCCTCACTTCTTCTTCCAGGTGCCGTCATCCATCTGCACCCACTCCCCTGGATAACTGGCCTCCCGGGCCCGCTGGGCAAACTCTCTGGCATAGTCTTTTTCCGTTTTGCCCTCGATCGAGGCCTTTTCCTGGAACAACCTCTTTCTCGCCTCATTCTCTCTTGCCACGGTTTCGCGCGCAAAGTCGGCATAACCGGCATCAGCTGGAGTCGCCCGGAGAACCAAAAATCCGTCCCGGCCCTCGCCCACCTTTCGGTCGTTTTTCAGGGCTTGCACCGGATGGGAAAGATTTCGCCTCTCCTCAGCCGCACTGAGCGGGGAGGGTTCCGCTCGGCTCGTCAGCGCACCCTTGCTGTCCACGTCCACCTTCATTTTCACATCCACTTGGAGGGGCTCCGAAGTGGTGAGATTCACACTGGCGCATCCTGAGAGGAATCCACCCGCCAGGATAAGACTTGGCCAATACCTCATCCTTCCATCCTATCGGGAAAATGGGGAACCTCAACCCTACCTCTTATTTACCGACACGTGATTCCGGACATGAGATTTCATCTAACCCTAAGGCTCAACCTTGAACACACCTCAGAACGACCTGACCCAAGAGCGTGTTTCCACCGCCCCCCGGAACAATCCATGCTCCCTCCCCGTCAGGATCTACCTGCTCTTTCCCTACTGGGCGGTCTGTCTTAATCTCGTCCCATGCGTCACCGCATCTCCATTGCCGTGGTTCTCACGACCCTGATACTGGCGCTTTTCCCCTCCGTTCCGTTGCGCACGGCTCTCTGGTTTTCGGGGGGAAAGACGGATTTTATCTCTGCCCAATGGATCGGCCCGGGTCTGCTTGAAATACGTGGCATAAGTTACGGCGACGCGTTGCAGATCCATGCCCTAACCATCCATGCCTCCCCTAAACTCCTCTTAGGTCGGGTCCCCGAAGTCCGCCTCTATGGGGCTGAGGGATGGCTCAGCCGTCTTTCCGGACCCCCGAACGGCCGTGCTTCCGGTCGCTTTCCCTTTCCCCTCATCATCGAGAAGTTGCTGATCACATCCTCGACCCTCTTCGTCGATAATCTCGGTCCCGGACTTCCCTACGCCCCCCTGCGACTGGGCGACCCCACCCCCCTGCTCTTCACCCGGATCAATCTCGGCGCACACACGGCCGGAGACGCCGTGGAGGAGGTTCAATCCGCCTCGACGGAACATCTCGTCTTCTACTCTCCCTACGATCCTTTGGCACCCGTCCTCTCCTTCGACCGGATCGACATTGCCTTCACATGGGAGGGATTGACCCGCAATCATTTTCGCGAGGTTCGCATTCTCGGACCCACGATTTTTCTCGGGGACGATCTCTTTGCCTTTGCACAGAAAGCCCAAGAATCAGAGGAGAATCCGGGGACATCCCCCTCCTTGGAACCCACCCGTATCGACAACCTGACGGTCGATGACGGACGCCTCGTCATCTCGCTTTACGGTCAACCCGCCTTGCACTTGCCGATTCATTTTGCCGCCCATCAAAAAGACATCTCCTTCCGTGACTTTAGTGAAATTCAACTCGCCACCACCTTCACCATTCCTCCCTCGGATCTCGAATATCCTGCCCAGGACATCGCTGTCCGCAGTTTGCGCGGCAATCTGTATTTTGCCCTCGGTCGGGACTCCGACGGAAGTTCGGCCGATAACATCGTACCCACCGTTTTCGCCGATTCCATCAGCTGGAAAAAACTCACGGCGGAAAAACTTTCTCTCTCTCTAACCGTCAACCCTCAGGGCCTGTTCGGAAAATTAAATGCCTCCCTCGGGGGAGGATCCCTTGATGGGGGGATGGAGGTCTATTTCAGACAGAACCTTCCGTGGTTGGTTTGGGCATCTGTCACCGATATGGACAGTTCGGTGGTCACCAACGCCCTGACTCCCGAAAAGGTTCGTCTCTCTTCACGGGTGAACGCCCTGACTGGTTTCGGTGGGGAGGGAAAAACCATCCGGGGCGGGTATGGAGACCTGATGTTCAAAAATGGAGGACGACTCGAAATCCCCTCCTTAGCCACTTTCCTTGACCGCATCCCCCAGGATTGGGATTGGATCAAAAAAGGGTCTGCCAAAGCGGCTCTTTCTGTCCTTCAGGACTACTCCTTTGAACAAGGGGACATTCATCTGACCTACCTGCCGCCTCATGGCCGCCTCCGGTTGAACCTCCGCGGTTCCCAAGGCAGTCGCGATGTCGACATCAGCCTGCGGTAAACACGGCCTACCTTAGGACCCCCCGCCGATTATCTCCGAGATTTCTTCCGCTGGGTACGTCCAGATCTCCGACAACGTCGGATGATAGTGCGGCAAATTCATCATCTCCTCCGCCGTTCCCCGGTACCGCATGATCGCCAGTGGCTCATGGATTAGATCCGAGGCATGCGGCCCCACCACCAGCGCCCCCACAATCTCCCCTCTTTGCCGAAGCGCGGTCAGTTTCACAAACCCTTCGGTCGCCCCCATGACCATGGACTTTCCGTGGTCCGCAAAAGGATAGCTGGCGGTCGTAATTTCCCACCCCTTCTCCCGGCACTCCTTCTCTGAGTAACCCACCGCGGCCGCCTCCGGGGACGTAAAAATCACCTCTAGCTTCAGCCGGTAATCCATTTGCTCCCTTGGTTCCCTGCCCGCCACCAGTGCAGCCGCATTCCTTGCCGCCAACTCCCCCTGCTGAATCGCTAGATGGACCACCTCGTACGGACCGCACACATCCCCCGCTGCAAAGATGTGCGTGACACTCGTCTGCTGGGTTGGTTGCGTCACCACTTTTCCCTTTTCCGTCTTTACTCCGGCAGTCGATAGATCCAACCCGTCCAGATCGGGCTCACGTCCCAGCGCCTGCAGGATCTGCTCCGCCTCCACGCTCCTTTTCTTGCCGTTCTGCAGGAACTCAATCCTCTTTTTACTCCCTTTTTTCAGCACCCGCTGGATTTGCGTTCCGCAAAACACCTCGCTCCCCTGCGTTCGAAATACCTTCGCCAGTGTGTCCCCCACTTCGGGGTCCGATTCCGGCAAAAGCCGATCGCTCCTCTGAATCACCGTCACCTTCACTCCCAGATGGGCGTAATACTGCGCAAACTCCAGCGCTACGGCTCGGCCCCCAAGCACTAGGATGCTTTTGACCGGCTTGTACGCTTGCAGGCAGTCGTCGCTGGTCCAATACCCCGCCTCCTCAAGCCCGGGAATCCCCCTCTTGGCCGTCCTCGATCCCGTAGCCACCAAAAAGGTCTTCGCCTCGATCTCCGGTGGCGTCCTTTCCTTTCCCACCGCTTCGAGCGCAAGCCGGTGAGGACCCGCAAAACGCCCCTTCGCGCGATAAAACGTGAACTTTCCCTTTCCCAATTGCTCCCGCCGATAGTTGGCAAACTCCCCGATCAGCCGGTCCTTCCGCTTGAGGATCGCCCTCCAGTCAGGCTTTGGCTTACCCACCCGGATCCCGAACTCCTCCGCTCGGCCGATTTCATGGTTGCGGTGTGCACTCTCCAGCATCGTCTTGGTCGGCATACAGCCCCTTAGGATGCAAAGTCCACCCACCCGCTGCCCCCCCTCAATCACCGCCACCTTGAGGCCCAAGCCGCTCGCTGTCCGGGCCGCGGCGTATCCGGCACTGCCTCCCCCGAGGACAGCCAGATCAAAGACTGGTGTCACTTTTCTGGCTTACGGGACCTTGGCGGAAACGGGTTCCAACCGGGTGGCCTTGCCACCGAATTTTGGGTAGAGGAATCGTGCGGCCGTCACACCCTCCCGGGTGATCACCGCGGCCTTTTCCAACCCGCGGTCGGCCAGTTGCCGAAGGGAGGCCTGCAAAAGAGCCGTGCCAAACCCCCTCCGCTGGTACTCGTAATCCAGGATCACTCCGGAAAGAAGCTGAACCGGCTCCTCGGCTTTGGGCAATAGGGCACTGACCCCCACCACCCTTGAGCCATGTTGCAGGACCACAATGTCCATTCCGGAAAGGGTCTTTCCCTCCGGAAAAATTCTTAGTCGTAACTGCTCCAGATGGGCCTCCAACTGGATGATCCAACCCTTCTCGTGTAAAAAAGCCTTTTGCATGCTTTCCCACAAAGTGGCCACCGCGGGATCCGCGGCAATTTTGATTTCATGCTTGGGGGGCAGGGTCGCCGGTTGGGCGGGCACCTTGGCCAGATCCCATTCAAAGCGTACCTGTCGGATCAGATTCATCATGCTTAGATTGGAACGCAGAAAAGTGCCAAGGCCAAGCCGGAATCCACCTAGCGGCTGCCCGGTTTGACCGCCGGAATCTTCTGCAGATCCGGAGGCACCGCTGTCGCCTCAAAGGTCTCCACGGGTAGTCGGACCAACGAACACATCGGGACCCCAAAACCGGGATCTTTTTCACTGCGATCCACCAGACAGGCCACCCCCGCCACCTCGCCTCCCGAGGCATTCACCAGGCCCATCACCTCCCTCACCGCACTTCCCGTGGTGATCACATCCTCCGCCACCAGAAACCTCTCCCCAGGCTTAACGTCGAATCGCCGGATTTTCAGTTTTCCATCCTCTTTTTCGGCAAAGATGTGCCTTTTTCCTAGATGCCGCGCCACCTCATGCCCCACCAAAATGCCTCCCATGGCCGGGGAAATGACCGACGGGAAAATCCACCCGGCGTTTTTCACCTTCCCGACCAACGCTCCGCACAGCTCGGAGGTCGCCACCGGCTCCTGCAGCACCAGGGCACATTGAAAAAAAGTCCGGCTATGGCGACCCGAGCGCAGCACAAAGTGCCCCTGCAAAAGGGCCCCGCACCGGCGGAATACCCCCAGAACCTGATCCTGCGTCATGCCCCCGGACGCCTGGCCAGAAGTTCAATCTCCACCGCCCCGCCTTTGGGCAGAGCCGCCACCTGAATCGTCGATCGGCTCGGGGGATCTTGGGGAAAAAATTCGGCATAGACCGCGTTCATCTCCGGGAAGGTCTTCAAATCCGTCAGAAAGACCGTGGCCTTGACCACGTCGGCCAAACTCAATCCCCCCTCTTTCAGCAGGCTTTGCGCCCTTTCCAGCGCCTTCCGGGTCTGCTCCCCCACCGTTCCGTTCAGAAGATTACCGGCCTCGTCCAACGCCAGTTGGCCCGAAAGATAGACAAAACCACCGGCTTCCGTGGCCTGCCGGTAGGGCCCGATCGCCGGTCCGGCAACTTTGGATGTCCAACCCTTGTGACCCATAGGTTGCACTATTTCCGAATCCCACTTCCACGTCAACCGCCCGCTCGAAACGTCGTTCAGGCCCCTCCTCACATTTCCCTCACACCACTTCACCCCTTCCCTAGGCCCCTCCCTCAGGCATAACCTTGGAGGATGCAGGCGCTTGTCTTCAGTAGCCGGGACTACTTCCAGAAAGCCCTCACCACGGCCCGATCGGGTCATGACCTGCGCTTCCTCGAAACCCGCCTCGAATCCGCCACCGCACCCCTTGCGGCGGGTTACCCCGCGGTGGTGGTCTTCGTCAATGACCGGGTGGACCGGGACACCCTACAGATCCTCGTCCGTGGAAAAACCCGCCTGGTCGCCACCCTCAGCACCGGAACCAACCACATCGACGTACCTGCCGCCCGGGAATACGGCATCACCGTGGCCTCCGTTCCCTCCTATTCACCCCACGCCGTGTCGGAATTTACCCTTGGACTGATCCTCTCCCTCGCCCGCCACATTCCCCGCGCCTGCCAACGTGTCCGGGACAACAATTTCGAGCTGGAAGGACTCGAGGGTTTTGAGCTGAAGGAAAAAACCATCGGGGTGGTTGGCACAGGCGCCATCGGCGAACAGGTCGTCCGCAACCTTGGCGGATTTGGCTGCCGGATTCTCGCCCATGATCCCGCCCCCAACCCCTCCCTTACGGCCCTTGCCCGTTACGCCAGCCAGGACGAGATCCTGCGGGAATCCGACATTCTCACCTTCCACGTGCCGCTTCTCCCGACCACGCGCCATTGGGTCAATGAATCATCCCTCACCCGCATGAAACGCGGAGTCATCCTCGTCAACACCAGCCGGGGAGCCATCTTTGACACCCGGGCGGTGATTTCAGGCCTGAAAAGCGGGCAGATCGGCGGCCTGGCCATCGATGTCTATGAGGAGGAAGCCGGGCTCTTCTTCACCGACCACTCCTCCGACATCCTCAAAGACGACGTCTTTGCCCGGCTCCTGACCTTCCCCAACGTCCTCGTCACCGGCCATCAGGCCTTCCTGACCGATCATGCCCTCCGCAAAATCGCCGAAACCACCCTGCAAAGCCTGACCGAATTCGAATCCAAAGGCACCTGCACCCACTGCATCAATACCTAAACTTGGCACTCTTTTCCTACTTCATCTTCATCTTAAACCTAATCTAAATCTTATCCTCCTCGCCTGAACTCCGGCGTTCTAATCTAAAAAGATGTTAATCGACACCCACTGCCATCTGGATTTTCCCGAGTTCGATGCCGATCGGGAGCAAGTGATCCGCAGGGCGGAGGATGCCGGGGTGACCCGTATGATCACCATCGGTACCAATTTGCAGACCAGCCGGGCCGCCGTGGCCCTGGCCGAAACCCATCCCAACATCTACGCCACCGTGGGAATCCATCCCTGCGAGGTCGCCGACACCCCGGAGGATGCCTGCGACAGGCTCGAGGAGTTGGCCCGACATCCGAAAGTGGTGGCCCTGGGCGAGTGCGGTCTGGACTATCATCACCTTCCCAGCCGGCAAAAAACCGACTTCCAGAACACCGCCCAGTCAACCGGTGGCACCCCCCCGGGAACCGAGGAAATCCTGCTGGCCGATGCGGACCTGAAAAACCGCCAAGCCATCTTTTTTCAGGAGCAACTGGATCTCGCGGCACGTCTTAACCTCAATGTCGTGATCCATCAACGCGACAGTTGGTCCGATACCCTTGCTACTCCGGACGCCTGCGCGGGGTCTTTCACTGCTTCTCTGGAACCCTGGAACAGACCTCCGAGCTGTTACAGATCGGCCATGCGGTCTCCTTCACCGGCATCGTCTCTTTCAAGAACGCCCATGACCTGCATGCCTGTGTCCGTCAGGTCCCCGCGGGGTCGTTTTTTGTTGAAACCGACTGCCCTTACCTTTCCCCCGAACCCCACCGCGGCCAACGCTGCGAACCCGCCTACACCCGCCTGGTGGCGGAAAAGATCGCCTCCCTCCGGGGCCTGCCGCTTGAAGAAATCGCTCGCGAAACGACCGCCGCCGCGGAAAAATTCTTCCGTTTCCCCGCCATCGCATGAAATCCCCCCACCTGCATCTCCCCTTCTGGATCCGGGTACCTGCCACCACCGCCAACCTGGGCCCGGGCTTTGATGCCCTGGCCCTCGCCCTTGGTCTCTATAACTACATCGCCATTGAGCCCGGATCCCCCGAACGACCGGATCCTTTCGCCCAGGAAATCCTCGAGGCCTACCACAAGGCCAGAAACCTACCCCTCAAACCCTACAAACTGATCGTGCGCGGTAATGTTCCCCCCGCCCGCGGACTCGGCAGCAGCGCCACCATCCGGCTGGGGATGCTCGCCGCCCTCGATAAGGTGAATAAAAAGCCTCTCGACCTCGACTGGCTGATTGAAACAGCCACCCGGCTTGAAGGCCATCCCGACAATGTCACCGCTGCCGCCCTCGGTGGGTTCGTGGTCTGCGGGGGCGCCCAACCCGCCCGGGCCCGCGTCTCCTCGCGCCTCAAGTTCGTTGCGGCGGTTCCAAGGATCGAAACTTCCACACGCACCGCCCGCTCCATCCTCCCCCCAAGCGTCTCGCTTCAGGATGCCGTCAACAATCTCCGCAATTCCGCCCGTATCACCGCCGCTTTTCTGGAACGCAAATACGAGGATGCCCGGGGTGCTTTTCACGACCGCCTGCATCAACCCCACCGCGCGGCCCTCGTTCCTGGCCTGGAACAGGCCATCGAGGCTGCGGAACGGGCCGGCGCCATCGGGGCCTTTCTTAGCGGAGCCGGACCCACCATCCTTGCCATCTGCCAAAAGTCGGAAAAATCCATCGGCCACGCCATGGTCGCTGCCCTTCAAAAGGCAGGCTTGGCTGAAGTCGATATCAGGGTTCTCTCCGCCGACAACGGCGGCCTCACGGTGGCCCGCTTCCTCCCTCCCTCCGCCCGCGAATCCCGCTGCTAGTCGCCCTGGCTTAGCTTATTAGCCGTAAAGTCTTGAGCCATGGATGTAAGCTTCGGGACTGGAACGTCCCGTTCATGACTAATGCCTAAAAACCTAACCCGCTGACTACCAGTCTGTAGTCAGCAGCCCACAGCCCGTCTGCCTACTTCTTCTCCGCATAGTGATGCAGTCGGTTAGAAATAATGAAAAAGGTTGGCGCCCAAAGTCCCACGAAGATTCCAAACCTCTCCGCATAGGCCCTCTTCAGCTCGTTCAGCACATCAGCCGAACCGGGTGCCCCGAACTGACCACCCGCCGAGAACCAGATCAGGATCGAGGCCAGAATGGAGAGGAATCCCAACGCGAAGCATAGGTTGCTGAGAAACTGGATTTGTTCTTTGTTCATAGCCCTAGCTTCGTCCCCTCCCCGCCCCCTTCAAGCCTTTTCCGGCAGGGCCGACCATCCTGTACTACCTACCTAATCTTCATCCTGATCGGCCATGCGCCCGCCGAAACGTTGGGCGCATCCGTATCTTAATCCTAATCAGCCGCGGCGCGTGCCGCGGCTATTGGCACGCCTCACACTCCCCACCATTTCTCATAGCCTCAAGAGAGCACGCCATTTTTTGCTCTGCCGTGTAGGTTTTATTGCCTTCCTCTGCCGGAGTTTCCCCTTCCTGGAGGGCCGCCTTGACCTCTTTCTTTAGCTTCACTGTGGCCTTCTCGATGTTCGAAGCCCCCAAGGTCCGCAAATAGTAGGTCGTTTTCAGACCCTGATGCCACGCCAACCGGTACATCCGGGACAACACCTTCAAGTCGGGTTGCCCCAGGAACAGGTTCAACGACTGGGACTGATCGATCCACTTCTGCCGGCGGGCCGCCGCCGCCATGATCCACTCAAAGCCCACCGCAAACGCCGTCAGATACCGCTTCTTCAGCTCTTCAGGCATGCCTTCCACAGGTCCCAGTTCTCCGTCGAAGTACTTCAGCTGGTCCACCATCTGCTGGTTCCATAGGCCGGCTTTCTTCAGGTCCTTCACCAGGAAGGGATTCAGCACGATGAACTCACCGGAGAGATTGCTCTTCACGAAGAGATTCTTGTAGGTCGGCTCGATGCAGGGCGAAGTTCCCGTGATGTTGGAGATCGTCGCCGTCGGCGCGATGGCCAGCACGTTGGAATTTCTCATCCCGTGGGCCCGGATCTTCTCGCGCAAAGGATTCCAGTCCATCCGCCCGCCGCGTGGCACCTCCACCGGCACTCCACGCTCTTGCTCGAGCAGGTCCAGTGTATCTTGAGGCATCAAACCCCGGTCCCACTTCGATCCACGATAGGAGGAGTACGTTCCCTTCTCCGCCGCCAGATCGCTTGAGGCCTCATAAGCATAATAGGCGATGGCCTCCATCATCTCGTCGTTGAATTCCACAGCCCCCTCGGAGGCGAAGGACAACCCCTTCATATAGAGCGCGTTCTGTAGCCCCATCACACCCAACCCAATCGGGCGGTGCCGCATGTTGGCCGTCTTGGCTGCCTCGGTGGGATAGAAGTTGATGTCGATCACGTTGTCCAAGGCGCGCACCGCGACCCTCACGGTCTCGCGCAGTTTCGGCAGGTCCAACGAACCGTCCGCTTTCATGTGGGTGTCCAAGATGATGGACCCCAGGTTGCAGACTGCCGTCTCGTCTTTGCCCGTGTTCAGGGTGATCTCGGTGCAGAGGTTGGAACTGTGGATGACCCCGGTGTGGTCCTGGGGACTTCTCACATTGCAGGCGTCCTTAAAGGTGATCCAAGGGTGTCCCGTCTCAAAAAGCATGGAGAGCATCCTCTTCCACACCTCGATCGCCGGGATCTTTTGGCCCCAGATCTCGCCCTTGTCGGCCATCTTTTCATAGGCCGTGTAGCGCTCCTCGAACTTCTTCCCGTAGAGATGATGCAAATCGGAGGTCTCACTCGCCCGGAAGAAGGTCCAGTCCTCCCG
>RHAF01000035.1 GCA_010028775.1 Verrucomicrobiota bacterium
AGGTTCTGCAGATCAGTTTCAAAACCGATTAGACCCCGGGTGGGAATCGCGGCACGGATGGAAGTGTTGTCTCCGTTGGGTTTCATGTCCTCGATCTCCGCCTTGCGGCCCGCGAGGTTGCCCATGATGTCGCCGAGGGCGAAAGAGGGGATTTCGGCGTAAAGGGTCTCGATGGGCTCGAGAACCGAGCCATCTTCCGCTTTCTGGAAAATGACCTCGGGACGAGAGACAAGGACCTCGAACCCCTCCCGGCGCATCTGCTCCAGCAGAATGGCAATCTGCATTTCCCCCCGGGCCTTGATTTCAAAGGTGCCGGCGTTTCCGCCGTCGACAAAGCGCAGGCTGACGTTGGTGCGAATCTCTTTTTCAAGCCGTTCCCGAAGGTGGCGGGCGGTGAGGAATTTGCCCTCGCGCCCGGCCAACGGGGAGTCGTTGACGAGAAACTGCATGTGGATGGTGGGGGGATCGATGGCGACGAAGGGGAGGGGGGCGCGATCCGGCTTGTCCGCGATGGTGGAGCTGATTTCAGGCGTGGCCAACCCGGCCAAGCCGATGATGTCCCCGGCGGAAGCGCTCTCGATTTCAATCCGCTCCATGCCGCGGTGGGAAAAAAGTTTGGTCACGCGTCCGGTCTCGGGTTTGCCCTCGGTGCTCAGGCAGGCCACCGGATCCCCCATCTTGACGGTTCCGGAGACGATACGCCCGATCGAGATGCGGCCCACGAAGTCGGAGTGGTCGAGATTCGCGACGAGGAGGGAAAAATGAGAGTTCAGCTCACCCGGAGGGGGCGGAACCACCGAGAGGATGGTGTCGAAGAGGGGTTTCATGCCCGCTTCCTTGATTTCGGGGGTCACTTTTCCTTCCCACTTGGTGGTGGCGTAGCCCTCCTTGGCGGAGGCGTAGATGGCCGGGAAATCCAGCTGCGCATCGGTGGCCTCGAGCTCGAGGAAAAGTTCGAAAACCTGGTCGAGAACTTTTTTCGGGTCGGCGTTTTCGCGGTCGATTTTGTTCAGGACAACGATCGGCTTGGCCCCGACGTTCAGCGCCTTGCGGAGAACAAACTTGGTCTGGGCTTGGGGGCCCTCGGCGGCATCCACCACCAGAAGAACTCCGTCGATCATGCGGAGAATCCGCTCCACTTCGCCCCCGAAGTCGGCGTGGCCCGGGGTGTCCACGATGTTGACGCGGGTGCCCTGGTATTCGAAGGAGGCGTTCTTGGCCTTGATGGTGATGCCGCGCTCCCGCTCAAGATCCATGGAATCCATCATCCGCTCGGCCACCACTTGGTTGGAGCGGAAGGTGCCGGCTTGGCGAAGCAGTTGGTCCACGAGAGTGGTCTTTCCATGGTCTACGTGGGCAATAATCGCAATATTTCTGAGATTTGTGTCTGCCATAAAAATCCCAAAATAGCAGGTTTTTGGAGGAGAGCGAGGATTGTTTGGGATTGAGAGGGGGAAAAAGCTCTGGCAGGGTGATTTTCCATGAAAACCCCCCGATACCTCATTGTCGTTGCCGCCTTGGCGGCGGTGGCCGGTCTGATGTTTCTCTACAACAGCAAGGATTGGTTGATACGCAACGCGGTGGTCAAGGCCACGGAGCAGGCCACGGGGGTGTCGGTGCATTTGGGGAGCTTACGGATCGAGCTGACCAAGGGGACGGGCTTGTTGAAGGATTTCCGCATGGGAAATCCGAAGGGCTTCAGCCGGGAGGATCTTCTCTCCGTGGGTAAGGGGCAGGTTACTTTGGATGTTGCCTCGGTGACGGGATCGTTGATCCGGGTCAAATCCGTGGAGATGGAAAATGTGGGTCTACTTTTTGAGGGGAGCGGCAAAGCCAACAACATGAAGGCGCTGGAGGCGCAGGTGAACGCAAAATCCGCCGGTCCAAAAAATGCCAAGGAGGAGAAGTCCAAAAAAATCCGCATCGATTCCTTTGTGCTCAAGGATGTGAAGCTGGACGTGCGGATGTCGGGCATCGTCAAGGTCGGTAACCTGGATCTGGGCAACATCCGGATGAGCAATCTGGGTGGCCAGGACGGGGCGCCCCCCTCGGAAATCGCCGCCACCATCTCCAAGGAGATCACCTCCCGTGCCACAACGGCCGTCATCCGCAACATGGGCAAACTGGCGGAGCAGATGGGCATGGATGTGGCCAAAATTGGCGAAGGCTTCGGTTTGCCGACCGGGGTGTTGGAGGATGCCGCCGGATTTTTCCAGAACCTCTTCAAATAATTGATGCGTGCCCCGGGTCGCGCTTTAGGGGCGGCCGTGCTGGCCATTGTCCTGGGCGGATGTCTCTACGAGCAGGCCAAGACGGCTGCCGATCAAATTGGAATCAGCCGATATGAAGATTTTGTCAACCAGTTCGGAGCGCCCAACGACACCGATCACACCTTGACGGGCAAGTTCAGGGCCACATGGAAAAGTTCCTTCACGAATTCCGAGGGGCACATCAGCACGGATCGCCTGATTCTGGTCTTTGGGGAGAGGGGTCTTTTGGAAAAAGTGACCTACAAGGACGGTGCAGACGAGCACGTTTTTATCAACTTCTTCAGCGGTTCGTTTACCTGCACCGAGAGGGGAAAATATCCCGGCGGGCCCGCTTGGCCGCGGGATGAATCCCATGGCAATTCGACGCCCGATACCGTTCAGGTTGTCCGGCCCGCTCCCCGTGGCATGACGCAAGGATGGAAAAGTCGTTGATTCGGGCGAACTATGCTTTCGATTCCCTCGGAATGGCCTGTGTTAGGGGCCTTGCCCGCCATTGTGCACGGGTGGTTTTGGTTGATGGGGGAATGGGGGGAAGAGCGATCAGGGCAGGGGTCTTGTTGGGAGCCGGCTTGGCGCTTGGCCGGAGGTTAAAAAGGGAGGTCCCCGAGGAGCGGGTGGGAATTCTTCTTCCCCCGGGTGCGGGCGGGGCGATCGCCAACCTCGGTTGTGTCCTGGCAGGAAAGACGCCGGTGAACGTGAACTTCACTTCCGGCCGTGCGGCGGCGGAGTCCGCGGTCCGGCAGGCGGGCCTGCGGGCGGTGATCACGGCCAAGTCCATGGAGGAAAAGGTGGGGGAACACTTTCCCAGGGTCGGCAGAAAACTGGATTTGGCGGATCTTTTAAAAAAGGAGAAAAAGAAAGCGGTTTTTTGGTCTCTGCTGGCGGTGGTCCTGCCGGCCAGCTGGTTGGCGGTGGTGGCGGGAATTCCGCGGGAAGGCGGCGATCGTGAGGCAGGGCTTCTTTTCACCAGCGGAAGCACGGGGGAACCCAAAGGCGTGGTGCTGACCCATCGCAACATTTTGTCAAACTTAAGCCAGATTCAGGGGGTCCTCGGGAAACTGAATATCGGCTCGTTGTTGGGGTGTCTGCCACTCTTCCACAGTTTTGGATTCACGGTCACCCTGTGGTGGCCACTGGCCGGAGGGCCCCAAGTCGTGACCTATCCCAGCCCTCTCGATCCGCACGCGTTGGGGGAGGTGATCTCCGGACACGGCGTGGAGCTGCTGGTGACGACGCCGACGTTTTTGCGGGCGCTGATGCGGCGGGCAGGAAGAGAGAAGCTGGAGGGCTTGCGGATGGTGGTGACCGGGGCGGAAAAGTTGCCGCCCTCCTTACGGGACGAGTTTGCCGAAAAAATCGGGGTAAAGGTTTTTGAGGGCTACGGGATGACGGAGGCTTCTCCGGTGGTTTCGGTCAACGTGCCAGGAGGGGAGCGGGCCGGGTCCGTGGGCAAGCCGGTGGGTGGCATGGAGGTCCGGACTGTGGATGAAATCAGTTGGCAAGTCTTGCCTTCCGGTCAGGCGGGGATTCTGGAGTTCAAGGGGCCCAATATCTTTCCTGGTTATCTTGGCCGGGCCGATCTTACCGAAAAGGTGCTCAAAGGCGGTTGGTATCATTCGGCCGACTATGGCCGTTTGGACGGGGACGGATTTCTTTTTATTGAGGGAAGAAGGGCCCGATTTTCCAAGGTGGGAGGCGAGATGGTTCCCCACGGCGTGGTGGAGGAGGAGCTGGCAAAATGGTGCAAACAAAAAGGACATGGTACCGAGGGGGCGCTGGAAGTGATGGTGACGACGGTGGAGGATGAGAGGAAAGGGGAGTCGCTGGTCGTGCTGCACGTGGTGGATTTGGATCCGGTGGAGGCCGAGAGGGCGTTGCGGGAGGCCGGGCTGCCCAACCTATGGATTCCGAAAAAATTCAGGCGGGTGGAGAAAATTCCCCTCTTGGCGAGCGGCAAGCTGGATCTGGCGGCGGCGCGCAAAATGGCGCAGAATGCCTGAAGTCAGGCGCTGTTAGCTCAATTGGATAGAGCATCTGACTTCGGATCAGAAGGCTAGAGGTTCGAGTCCTCTACGGCGCAATCTCAGCGGGTCAGACGAAAAAGCAGGGAGGAAAAGCCGGGGACCCATCGGACAAGGGACCAAGCCAGAGACTGAGGGAAAGGATCCAGCATGGCGTGCTGCAACCAGCGTGCATGACGAAGCCGGGAGGCGAAAGCATGATCAAGGAGGCGGCCCACTTTTTCCGCGGCCAAAGTCCATTCCATCCGTCCCCCCGACCATTCTTCCAGCGGTCCGGCAGCCAACCGTGCGCCCTCGATAGCCATGGACATGCCGTTGCCGGTGACCGGGGGGATCATGGTGAAGGCATCCCCCAACCGCAGGCCCGTATGATCCGAGGACTTCCGGGGAGCCAGGGAAAGGGCGGCAACGGAACTAAAGGAGGAATCATCCCATTTGGCTTGGTGAAGCCTCCGATGCAGCAGAGATTCCGGTTCCCCACAAAGCCATCTTTTCCATGAAGTCGCGAGATCAGGAACCGGATGGCGGGAGCGGAATAGCCCGCAAACGTTGACCTGTTCACCCTCGATGCGGCAAAGGCCGACGTATCCATGGGTGGACAAATGCATTTCTAGGCCGGCTTCGAGTGTGACGCCATGGGCGTGGGCTTTGAGCCCAAACCATCGCCATCCCTTCTCCACCTTCATTGGTTGGCGACCCGTGGCCAGGACCGTTCCCTCCATGGGTTCGGTGGGTACACGGGTGTGGGTTTCGATGGTTCCTCCGGAACAGGAAAATTCCCCGGCAAGAAAACGATCGAATTCAAAGCGGGAAAGGCAAAGAGCAGGTTGGGGGAGTCGATGAAGTAGAAGAGTGGAGGGACCGCGGGCAATCACCAGATCACGCGACTCCACGGCCCCCAAGCTTCGGAGCTTGGATCGAAGACCGAGCGAGTCGAGAATTCGGAGGGCTCGCCCACTTAGGTATTCCCCGCAGACCCGGTGTCTGGGATAGGAGCCAGCCTCGTAAAGTTTGACCGGGACTTCCTTGCGTCGGAGAAGCAGGCCGAGAGTGAGGCCGGCTAAGCCTCCACCGACTATGGTGATGGCTTTCACGAGCTTTTCTCGGCCGAGAAAAAATGGGTGAAGAGGCCGGATGCGCTTTCGGAAGTATGCCAGAGGGGGAGTTTCGGCCAGAGCTCCGAAAGTTCTTCATCCCGGAAACCGGCGGCCACGCTAACCCGGGAATCGTGGAGAGTGACGGGATGGCAGCCCAGGAGAGGGAGAAGACGGCAACCGAAAGAGGCCGGCCAGTTGCGCGCGGGTTCCGCAGCAGCAAAAAGGGGTGTGATTCTTGCGAGATGAAGGAAGAGTTCCCGGAGCTTTTCAACGGAAAGGTGATGAAGAAAAAGGTTGGAAAGAATCAGATCCGCGGGTGGGGCCTGGCGGGCCCATTCGAGGACTTCGCAGTCGATGATGGTTGGCAGCCAGTTCTGGCGACGTAGCTGATCGAGGCTGGAATCGGCAACCGAAGGTTGCCGATCCACAAAAAAGAGGCGGCTTCCCCCTCCCCCGGAGGGAAAGGCCAAGGGGAGAATGCGGCTCAGGAGGTGTCCATCTCCTGATCCGAGATCGACCAAGCTGGAGGGGGGGCGGTTTGTATATTTTTCACGGAACCAACGGAGCCACAGTTTTTTCTGTCCAAGAATCGAATGAAGACGCTGGAGATCCCGGCGACTCGCCTGCGCATCGGGGTCGGAGGATGGAAGAGAGTCGAGGATTTCCGGGGTGATGCGGCGGGGATTCATGAACTGACATCGAGGAGTGCTCCGTAGCTGGAGAAGCCGGCTCCAAAGGAAGCAAGCCACCATGAGCCATCCGGCACGCCATTTTCCAAGGCCGATTGGAGGGCGAACAGGCAGGAGGGGCTGCTCATGTTTCCATGGCGGCGAAGGATTTCCGTGCTGTGCCGGGTGTCATTTTCGTGGAGGGAAAACTCGGAACGCAAGGCAGCGAGGACGTCGCGGCCCCCGGCATGCCAGATCCAGCCGGAGATATCCTTTTCCCTGAGTCCGGTCCGGTCGAAAACCGTGCGGGCGTGTTGAGCGGCCAAAGCGGGAACCTCGGGAGCCAAAAGATTGCGCAGAAGACCTCCCTGGTGATCGAAGCGAAGGTGGTCGCGATGTTCCGGGGCCAAGTGGGAGAATGATTTGACCCACCGAATCTTTCTGGTTGGAGAGGGCGATTCCGAAGAAAGGATGGTCGCGGCGGCGCCATCGCCAAAAAGGCAGGCACTGATCAACACGCCCGGATCGTCATCCAAAAAAGAGGCAGCCGAACAGATTTCGACGCAAACCACGAGGACGTTCCTGGCAGATCCCGAAGTGACCAAAGAGGAGGCTTGATGGAGAGCGGGGAGAGCGGCGCCGCAGCCCAACCCCACCAAGTCCAGAAAAGTGATTGAAGAAGCGAGGCCCAGTTTTTGGGAAAGGTAGCTGGTGAGTCCCGGACAGAGGTAGCCGGTGCAGGTGGCGACCAAGACGGCGTCGATCTCGGAGATTTGTAGTCCGGACTTTTGGAGGGATTGGCGAGCGGCGGTCTCGGCGAGGGCGGGGGCGTGTTGGCGAAAGCGGGCCATCATGGAATCAGGCTCGAAGACAAAGGCGTCTTCCACGCGCTCAAGCGCGAGGTGGCGCGTCTCGATCCCGTTGCGGTTGCCGAGGACCTTGCGGAGCAGGGCGCGGGAACGGGAGGTCAGCTGATGGAATTTCAAAGTATTTTCCAGCGCATGAAAAACCTCGTTTTGGGTGTAAGCCCGTGGTGGAACCGCTGTGCCGATGGAGTGGAGGTACATAGGGGAAGAAGTGGAAAGATGAAGATGACGATGACGGGGGTTAGAGGTGCGTGTTCCGGATAGGCTGAATCAGGATTGGAGCAATTGGCGCAGGGCGGCGAGGGTTCGGGTGTTGACCACATCGCGTGGCCTGAGCCAACCCTTGCGGGCAAGGGTGACGCCCAGATCGAGGAATTCGAGGTGTGCGCACTGATGGGCATCGGGGTTGATGCAGCAGAGCACCCCGAGATCGCGGGCCTTGTGCCACCAGCGCCAATCCAGATCGAGGCGCCAGGGGTTGCAGTTGAGTTCGATCCACGTTCCGGTGGCTGCGGCGGCCTCCAGAATTTTCGGGATATTGAGGGAATAGCCCTCGCGCTCCAAAAGGAGCCGGCCGGTGGGGTGGCCCAAGCAGGTGACGAACTCGTTTTCCATGGCCCGAATGATCCGATCGGTCATCTCTTTTTCATCCGAAGTGAATCCGGCATGGACCGAGGCGATGACATAGTCGAGTTCCCGAAGGACCGAGTCGGGGAAATCGAGCTTTCCGCCTTTGAGGATGTCACATTCGGTGCCGGCGAGGAGGGTGCACATGGGTTTCCCAGAGTTGTAGGCCCGGATCTCCTTGATTTGGGTTTCGAGGCGTTTGGCATCGAGCCCGTGGGCCTGAAAGGAGGATTTGGAGTGATCGGCGATTCCCAACCATTCGAGGCCAAGTTCAGCGGCGGCTAGGGCCATGGCGGCGAGGCTGTCCTGCCCGTCGCTCGCCACGGTGTGGTTGTGGAGACAGCCCCGGATTTGGTCGCGGACCAGAAGGTCGGGCAGTTTGTTTCGTTCCGCGGCGGCAATTTCACCGCTGTTTTCGCGGATTTCGGGGGGAATGAAGGACAGACCGAGAGCGGCATGAAGGTCCTTTTCTTCCTTCAGCCTCATCGGGGTTTTGGATTGGCCCTGAAAGAGGCCCCATTCGCTGAGGTGTAGGCCGCGATCGATGGCCCGCTGGCGGAGGGCGATATTGTGCTCCTTCGAGCCGGTGAAGTGGGCCAAGGCGGTGGCCCATGCGTTCGGAGGGATCACCCGCAGGTCGCAGGGAATGCCCCCCTTGAGAATGACGCTCGATTTGGTCTCCCCGTGGTTGACGACTTTTTCCACGTTGGGCCCGGTTATAAAGGCCTGCATGACTTCCTTCGGTTTTTTGGAGGAGGCAATCAGGTCGAGGTCCTTGACGATTTCCTTCCCGCGGCGAAGGCTGCCGCCGATCTCGGCCTTCAGGACCGCCGGGCAAGCGCGGAGATGGTCTAGAAGGGCTTGGGCGACCGGCAGGGCGTCACCCAGCCGGTGGAGTTTGCTGTAACTTGCCCGTCGGGCGATTGCCTCCAAAAGGTTGGCCGCAGTTTTTTCTCCGAAACCGTCCAACGAGGCCAAACGACCATCTTGGCATGCTTTCTTGAGTGCCTCGAGGGATTCGATCTTCAGCCGCTCCCGGAGGGCCCGAAGTTTCTTTGGGCCCAGGCCGGGAAGCTCCAGCAAGGCCAGGAGGCCGGCGGGGATCGAGGCGCGGAGCTGCTCGAGGTAGGGAAGTTTTCCCGTGGTGACGAGAGTGGTGATTTTGTCACGCAGGGCTTCACCGATGCCCGGCAAATCGCCCAGCCGGCCGGTGCGCACAAGCTCATCCAGATCCGCCGGGGCAGTCTCCAGCGTCCGGGCGGCACCGAGATAGGCCCGGCACTTGAAGGGGTTCTCTCCCTGGAGTTCGAGAATCGTGCCGATCTCGCGGAGTGCGGCAGCGGCCTGATCCTTGGTCATAGGGTGAAGTTATCCACACTTCAGGCCGGGAGGCAGGGGAAATGGTGGGTTGCGATTGATCGGAAAGGGGAAGCGGGGGATGCTTGCCGGGACATAGGCATGAGCGCGGCTTTCAACGACTACGTTTTGACCACCATCGCGGAGCAGGGGTGGGTGACCCAGGAGCAGATCGGCCAGTTGAAGGTTCTCTTGTCGGCCAACCCGAAGATGGCGGCTTTGGATCTGCTCGAGGAGCAACAGTTGATGGCGGGGGAGCATATCAAGATGCTGAGGGACCTGATTGCCCAAGCCGGGGGTGGCGAGGGGGAACAGGACAACCGTGCGGTTCTGGCCTATCTGGAGATTGCAATTCAGATGGGGGCAAGCGACCTGCATTTGGGGCCGGACGCCCCGGCCCTGGTGCGGATCCATGGTCAGTTAACGCCCATTGAAGGCTCCGGAGCCCGTCACTTGGGCAAGGAGGAGACGGAGCAGCTGGCGCGCTCGTTTCTCACGCCCAAACAGACGGCCAAGGTGGACGAAATGGGGTCCATTGATTTTTGCTACGATGCGCCCGGCCTAGGACGTTTTCGAACCAGCGTGGTCAGGCAAAGAAGGGGTTGGGAGTCCGTGTTTCGTGTCATCTCAAGCAAAATACGCTCGATGGATGAATTGGGATTGCCGGGAGTCCTGAAGACCTTGACCCGTTACCATAATGGACTGGTATTGGTCACAGGGGCGGTGGGCAGCGGGAAGTCGACCACGCTGGCCTCGATGGTGGACCACATCAATCACGAGCGTAAGGACCACATCATCACCCTGGAGGATCCCATTGAATATGTTTTCACTCCCGCGGGGTGTCAGGTGTCCCAAAGGGAAATGGGGACGAATTCGGCGAGTTTTTCCAGCGCCCTGCGGGCGGCCCTTCGGGAGGATCCCGATGTGGTCATGGTGGGGGAGATGCGCGATTTGGAGACGATCTCCCTGGCAATCAGCGCCTCCGAGACGGGGCATCTGGTCTTGGGCACGTTGCATACCAGCACCGCGGCCCGCACCCTGGACCGGTTGTTGGATGTCTTTCCCATCGAGCAACAATCCCAGATCCGGACAATGGTCAGTGAATCCCTGCGGGGCATCGTCTGCCAGCAGCTGATTCCGCGCAAGGACGGTCAAGGGCGGTGCCTGGCTCTTGAGGTTCTGGTGAACACCCCCGCGATCGGCAACCTGATCCGTGAGGCCAAGACCTTCATGTTGCCCGGCGTCATGCAGACCGGAAAAAAACTGGGGATGAGGCTGATGGACGACAGCCTTCAGGAACTTTTGGATCAGGGGCTGATCACCGGCGAGGAGGCTTATCGCCGGGCGGAAAACAAGAAGCAGTTTGCCGCGGCCTTGGCCGGCCAACTCAAATGAACCATCCGATCGACGAACTCTTCACCACTTTGGTGGAAAAAGGCGGAAGCGACCTCCATTTGCTGGAGACCCAGCCTCCCAAGATCCGGAGGCATGGTGAGGTGGTGCCGATCCGCACCGAACCGCTGACGCGTGATGACATGATCCGGTTGCTGCAGCCAATCTGCTCGGCCCCCGCGTGGAAGAAATTCACCGAGACCGGAGATCTGGATTTCGCCTACGAGATGGATGAGGCCAACCGATTCCGCTGTAACTTTTACAAGCAACTTCACGGGTACGGTGCGGTTTTCCGGATCATCCCGACAAAAATCAAGACCCTGAAGGAGCTGGGGGTTCCGCCGGTGATCGAGAGTTTCGGGAGCTATAAATCCGGACTGATCCTGGTGACGGGCCCGACGGGTTCGGGCAAGTCGACCACCTTGGCGGCGGTGGTGGATTCGATCAATACCAACCATTCCAGGCACATTGTGACGATTGAGGAGCCGATCGAGTTCGTGCATCCGAATAAAAAATCGGTGATCACCCAGCGCGAGGTGCCCAATGAGACCCCGAGTTTTGCCACCGGCCTGAAGGCGGCCCTGCGGGAGGATGCCGATGTGGTGCTGGTGGGAGAGATGCGGGATCTGGAGACGATTGCCCTGGCACTGACGGCGGCGGAGACGGGACTCCTGGTGTTTGGCACCCTGCACACCAACAACGCCCGCAAGACGGTGGACCGCATCATTGATGCGTTTCCCAGCGACCAGCAGGAGCAGATCCGGACGATGCTGGCCAACTCTTTGCGGGCGGTTTGCGCCCAGCTTCTGCTCAAACGCTCCGACGGGGGGGGACGGTTGGCGGTCAACGAGATTCTCATCGCGAACAACGCGGTCTCGGCAATCATCCGGGAGGGGGCGACGATGAAGCTGAGCGACGTTTTAAAAACGGGCAAATCGGAAGGCATGCAGTTGATGGATGATGCGATCGATGGGCATCTCAAGGCGGGCAGGATCTCGCCGATGGAGGCCTACATGAAGGCGATCGACAAGCTGAGGTTCCAGGAGCATCTGCCCAAGGATTCGGGTATCGGATGAGTTGTGAGGTGACGGGGTCATTGGCCCTGACCCGGGCCTTGGAATATTGCCGCGAAGGGCGGGAGATGTCGGCCCTGGAGACGGAGGACTTGGTGGCATCCCTGGCGGATGGGCGGGTGAGCGACCCATCGAAGGCCGATTTTCTCA
>RHAF01000036.1 GCA_010028775.1 Verrucomicrobiota bacterium
CGCCAAAAAAGTCGCCGTCAGCTCGACCAAATCGAGCTTAGGCCACCTGTTGGGCGCCGCCGGTTCGGTCGAAATGGCCATCTGCCTCAAGGCCATTGAGAAAAACATCCTCCCCGCCACCATCAACCTCGAGGATCCCGATCCCGAGTGCGACCTGGACTACGTCCCCCAGAAACCGCGGGAACAGAAAATCAGGGTCGTGATGAACAACTCCTTCGGATTTGGCGGTCACAACGCTTGCCTCATCGCCTCCCGTCTGGTTTAATTTTCCCTCCTATGAAAGCGGAAGGACATCCCGAATACGTTGCCTGCACCATGACCTGTGCTTGTGGGGCAACCTATCAGACCCGCTCGACCAAGTCCCAGTTGCGCTTGGGCATCTGCGCCTCCTGCCACCCCTTCTTCACCGGCACCCAGAAATTCGTCGATACCGCCGGACGCGTGGAAAAGTTCCGCCGCCGCTTCACCGACAACCCCGCCGCCGCCCCCAAGGCGAAGGCGAAAAAGCGCGCCTAGGCGCCCGCGCGGAAACGCAACCCCGGCCTGCTCGGCCGGGTTTTTGTTTCCGCCCATGCCCCCGTGGATCCCGCCTCCCAACTCTCCCGCCTTGAAGCCCGCCTACATGAATTGGACAGGGAAATGGCCGATCCTGGCCTCTACCGCCAGGCCAACCGGGCCCGCGATCTCGCCCGCGAACACGCCCGCATTCGCTCCGGCACGGAAGCCGCCCGGCGCCTGGTCACACTGGCCAGCCGGCGGACCGAGAACGAGGCCCTGCGTGCTTCCACCACGGATCCGGAAATGCGCCAACTGGCCGAAGAGGAGGCAGCCGAAATCGCCCGTGAAGAGGCCACCGCCCGGGAGGCGGTTCTCCGCTCCATTCTTCCGCCCGATCCCGACGAACATCGCGACACCATCGTGGAAATCCGAGCCGGGGCCGGAGGCACCGAGGCTGCCCTCTTTGCCGGCGATTTGTACCGGATGTACAGCCGCTACGCGGAAACCCGGGGCTGGAAATCGGAGACCCTTTCCGCCAGTCCTTCCGAACTCGGTGGCCTGAAGGAAATTGTTTTTGAAATGAGCGGCCAAGGGGTTTTTGCCGCCATGCGGCACGAAAGCGGGGTCCACCGCGTCCAGCGCGTCCCCGCCACAGAGGCCCAGGGACGGATCCACACCTCCACCGCCACGGTGGCGGTTCTACCGGTGGCTGAGGAGGTGGAACTTCAGATCCGACCCGACGAGGTCCGCGTGGAGGTATGCCGCTCAGGCGGTCCCGGAGGCCAGGGCGTCAACACCACCGACTCTGCTGTCCAGGTGCTCCACATTCCGACCGGGTTGATCGTCCGATGCCAGGACAGTCGGTCCCAGATCAAGAACCGCGCCACCGCCATGAAAATCCTCGCCTCGCGACTGCTGGAACGGAAACGCGAGGAGGAGCGGGGCAAGGTGGAGGCAGCCCGCCGCCAACAGGTCGGCACAGGGGAGCGGAACGAAAAAATCCGCACTTACAACTTCCCCCAGAACCGACTCACCGACCACCGCATCGGCTTCACCTCGCATGACCTCAGCCTCGTGATGGAAGGAAAACTGGAACCCTTGGTCGAGGCCCTCGCCGCGGATGACCTCCAACGCCGGCTCAGGGAATCCGGGATGGGGACATGAAACTCCTCGCCGTGCTGGAAGCCACCACCGGCCACTTCGCCAAACATGGAATTTCCTCCCCTCGCCTGCAGTCCGAACTGCTCATCGCCCACGCCCTATCCCTCCCGCGCCTCCAGCTTTACCTCCAGTTCGAAAGGGAGTTGAGCGCTTCCGAACTGGAAAATCTCCGTGGTCTGGTACGCCGGCGCGCTTCGCGGGAACCCATCCAGCACATCATCGGAAGCGCCGGCTTCAGCGGCCTCACGCTCCTCTGCGGAAAAGAAGCCCTGATTCCACGGCCCGAGACTGAACTGCTGGTGGAGCACGCCGCCCGGGTTCTGGAAAACCAGCCTCCCGGTTTGGTCATTGACGTGGGCACCGGCACCGGAGCCATTCCCCTCGCTTTGGCCAGAAAAAGGCCCGAACACGGCTATCTCGGTCTTGATATTTCCATCGAGGCCTTGGGTCTCGCACGCAAAAACGCTGCCCACGTTCCATCCGCCCCACCGGCCGGGACGTCGGTGGATTGGAGGGAAAGCAACCTCTTGCAGCATGTCACGAATAAGGCCCAACTGATCACCGCCAACCTTCCCTACCTGACTCCGGAGGAGATCGCCAACGCGGAGCCGGAAGTGCGCCACGATCCGCCTTTGGCACTGGACGGGGGAAAAGATGGCCTCGATCTCATCCGCCGCCTGATTCCCCAAGCCTTCCACCTGGCTCCTACCCTCCTTCTTGAATGCGGTCCCATGCAGACCGAGACCGTGGCCCGCATGGCAAAAGACGTCGGCTTCACCCAAACGGCGATCCATCCGGATCTGACTGCCCGCCCGCGCTTCGTCGAAGCCAGCCGGTCACGCTGACCCTTGCTTCACCCCGTGCTTTGCGTGAAAATACTCATACCATGAAGCGCGCCATCTATCCCGGCACCTTCGATCCCGTAACCTTGGGACATCTCGATGTGCTGGCCCGCGCCGCCAGGCTCTTCGACGAGGTGGTGGTGGCCGTCGCCGAGGACAGTCCAAAGGACGCCACCTTTTCCACCGCTGAACGGGTCGAGCTACTCAAGAAAAGCGTTTCCCCCGAGCCTTGGGCCAAACAGGTGAAGGTGACCTCGTTCGGCGGGTTGCTTGTGGAGTTTGCCAAAAAAGAAAAAGCGGTGGCTCTGATCCGCGGACTGCGTGCCGTTTCCGATTTTGAATACGAATTCCAGCTCGCCTTGACCAATCGCCGCCTCCATCCCGAACTCGAATCGGTCTTTCTCATGCCGCGCGAAACCCTCTCCTTTCTCAGCTCCAACCTCGTGCGCGAGCTGGCCCGCCTGGGCGCACCCTTGGCCGAGTTTGTTCCAGCACCCGCCGCCGAGGCCTTGCTCCGCCGCTGCTCCAAAAAATGAGGATCGATCCCCGCCAGATTCCGGACGGCGGACTCACCCTTTCCGGATCCCTACCCGTTGTGGATTACGACCTTCCCCCGGGGGAAACCCAGGGCTGGGACAAAATCCGCTATGACCTGCATCTTGTCCGCACAGGAAAGGAAGTCACCATCACGGGGACCCTCAGTTCCGATTTCAAAATCACCTGTTCCCGATGCCTGGATTTCATTCCTTGGAACTTGAATATTAAGGACTTCTGCCAGGTTTTGCAGGTCGAGGAGGACTCTCTGCTCGACTTGACGCCTTTGATCCGTGAGGACATCATCCTAGCCCTTCCGCTTGCAGCCCGCTGCGAGTTGGACGGTGCAGGTCGGTGTCCGTATTCGGGCAGGGTGTTCACCCCGTCAGATCGGGACGACTTCGCCGAAAAACGACGAGCCACCGTCTGGCGGGATCTGGACAGGCTCAAAACGGAGAACTGAGAACATGGGTGTCCCGAAACGCAAAACATCGAAGATGCGCCTGCGCATGCGCCGCTCCGCGCACCGGCGTGACCTGCCCCAGCTCCGCCGCGACAAATCCGGCAACTACCACCTCTCTCATGTGGTGGATCCCGCCACCGGCCGTTACCGCGACCGCCAGGTCCTGACCATCGAGACGCCCGCCGCCTGAGGCCGACCTCCGCTTTCCGGCGGATTTCCCCATGAAGATAGCGCTCGATGCGATGGGTGGTGATTTCGCCCCGGAACGCCCCGTCGCCGCCGCCATCGAGGCCTTGGCCCAGTTCCCCCAGATCGAAAAGCTGATCCTTTTCGGACAGGAAAACCGCATCCGGGAGGAACTGAAAAAACTCGGGCAAGATCAAGCCCATCCCCGTCTTGAAATCCGCCACTGCAAAGACGTCATCGAAATGGGCGATTCCCCCGTCGAATCCCTGAGGCGCAAAAGGGATAATTCCATTCTCCGCTCCATCGAGGCCGTCCGGGATGGCCTGGCCGATGCCGCCGTTTCCGCCGGCCACACCGGCGCCATGGTGGCCGCCGCCACCATCCGCCTCCGTACCCTGCCCGGCATCAGCCGCCCCGGCATCGCCACCATCATGCCGACGGAAACCAACCTCTTTATCCTTATCGACGCCGGGGCTAACCTCGATGCCCGTCCCGAACACCTGCTCGATTACGCCCTCATGGGCTCCGTCTTCTCCGAGGAAATTCTCGGCTACAAAAGACCCCGGGTGGGCCTTCTCTCCATCGGCTCCGAGGATGTCAAAGGCAACTCCCTCACCAAGGACGCCTTCAAACTCCTGTCCGAGGCCCCCATTCATTTTGCCGGCAACATCGAGGGACGGGACCTCTTTGAAAATCCGGTCGAGGTCGTGGTCTGCGACGGATTCGTCGGCAACGTCGTCCTCAAGACGGGCGAAAGCATCGCCAATGCCATCTTTCATTGGCTGAAGCACGAGATCAAAAAAACGCCGGTCCGCATGCTGGGCGCCTGGCTGGCCCGCGCCGCCTTCAAAGCCATCAAGAAAAAGACCAACTATGAGGAGTACGGAGGCTCCCTCCTTCTCGGGGTCAACGGCATCACCGTCATCGCCCACGGAAGCTCCTCGGTCAAGGCCATCCGCAACGCCGTCCGCGAGGCGGTGGAAGCGGTCGAACACGACGTCAATAACCGCATCATCCGCGCGGCCGAGATGGCCGCGGCCCACAAGGAGTCCCAAAACGATGCCGTCCCGGCCTGATTCCGGCCTGCATCTGGCCGGAACGGGCGTCCATCTTCCCGCCCGCATCCTGACCAACCAGGATCTGGAAAAGTTGGTGGAGACCAGCGACGAATGGATCATGACCCGAACAGGGATCAAGGAGCGCCGGATTGCATCGGAAGAGGAAACCTCCACCCACATGGGCGTGGTCGCTGCGAAGCAGGCCCTGACCAACGCCAAGCTCAAGGCCTCCGATCTCGATCTGATCCTCGTGGCCACGGTCACCCCTGACTCTTTTTTCCCCTCCACCGCCTGCCGCATCTCCGCCGAACTGGGCGCCTCGGGTTGCCCCGCCTTTGACCTGCAGGCCGCCTGTTCGGGCTTTCTCTACGGATTGATCCTGGCTGACCAGTTCATCCGGGCCGGCACGACAAAAAACATTCTCCTCGTCGGCACCGAGCGCCTCTCCTCCGTGGTGGATTGGCGCGACCGCAACACCTGCGTTCTCTTTGGGGATGGTGCCGGAGCCGTGGTCGTCCGCGCCGAACCCGGGCGCCGCGGCCTTCTCGCATTTGACTGGGGAGCCGAGGGATCAAGCGGCGAACTTCTGCACCTACGCAATCCCCAGGCCGCCGGCAAGGCCCTCTCAGCCCCCTCCCCAGGCTCCCCGGACTGCATCGTCATGGCCGGAAAGGAGATCTTCAAACAGGCTGTCACCGCCATGGCGGACTCCGCCCGCCGCACGATGGAAAAAGCCGGCGTCCGGCTGGAGGACATCCGATGTGTCATCTCCCACCAAGCCAACATCCGGATCATCGATGCCTTGGTCGAGAAGCTGAAATTTCCCCGGGAACACTGCTTCGTCAACGTCCACCGTTACGGCAACATGTCCGCCGCCTGCATTCCGGTCGCCCTCCACGAGGCGGGAGCGGAAATGAAGCTCCAGCCCGGCGACAAGGTCCTTTTGGTGGCCTTCGGAGGCGGACTCACCTGGGCCAGCGCGATTCTCGAGTGGTAAATTCGGCCGGCCGCTTGCCTCCCTAGTGACCTAGATGATTTGAAGCATCAAACTTTCCCGTCCAGAAATCTCAACATGGCCTCGACGTGACGGGCGCCTGCGCCGAGGTGCTCCCGAAAACACTTCTCCGCCCGCTTTCCAAGCGCCTCCCGGGAGTTGGGGTCTTGCAGCAGCGACTCCAGTTCCTTCCGTAGCTGCTCCCTGGTGGCCGCCACGCGGATGGCCGCCTCGCCCTCAAACTCCCTGCGCAGGGACATGAAGTTCTCCATGTGGGGTCCGGCCACAATCGCCCGCCCATGACGGGCCGGTTCCAGAAAGTTCTGCCCGCCGGTCCCGGTCAGTGTCTTTCCGATAAAAACCAGATCGGCCGTTGCGTAGAGATCCCTCAACTCACCCGTGGTATCCACCAATAAAACGTCGGGATCGCCCCCTTGTCCCTCACCCAACTGGGAGCGCTTCGCCACCTTCAGCCCCGTGCCCTCCAGCTCTGCAAGGATGCCACCGATGCGCTCCACATGCCGGGGCACAAGCATCAGCCGGAGTTGGGGATGACGGATGCGCAATTCCCGGGTGATCTCCGCCAGGATCCGTTCCTCCCCGGGATGGGTGCTACCTCCCAAAAGAATAACCTGGCCACAGTTCCACCCCGCCAGCTTCCGCACCTCCCGCCCCATGCCCGGCCCGTCCGAGGCAAGATTAGCCACATCGTACTTCATGCTCCCCATCAGATGAAGCCGGTCTTTGGGAAACCCGGCGATGGCGAAGCGCTCCATGTCCTCCGGACTCTGAACCCCAATCCAATCGAACAGCTGCAGCACCGGGCGGACAAAGGTTCGTGCCAGCCGGAACAGCCTACGGTTCCTGCGGGAGAGACGGGAGTTGACCAAACAAACGGGAATTTTCATTTTGCGCGCCCGCCAAAGCATGTTGGGCCAGATCTCGTTTTCGATCAGGATCAGGACCGAAGGCCGGACCCTGCGGAAAGCCCTCATCATGGAGTAGTAAAAATCCGTGGGCACGTAGGCGATCCGGGTCTGCTCATCCAGCAGAGGCTCCGCCACTCGTCGTCCCGTCGGCGTGCCCATGGTCAAAAGAATCCTCATCTGGGGACGCCGGGCGCGAAGCTCGCGGATCAGTACCCTGGCCAGCAAAACCTCCCCCACGCTGACCGCATGGATCCAGACCGGCCGGTCCGGATGCCTCAGCCAATCCTTCATCTCCCTCGGGTAATGACCTAACCGCTCTCCCAACCTCTCCCAAAAGGGCTGACGTCGCCAGATCAGGTAGGTCAGATAGGGCCACGTCAGGGCAAAACCGGTGGAAAAAAGTACGTTGTAGCCGATTTTCAAAAGGGGCTCGGGAATCGTTGTCATGCTCTGGGATGGGCTTTCACATAGGCACCGCGCAGGCGCTCGGGGGTCACCCGGGTGTAAATCTCCGTGCTGGTCAGTCGGGCATGCCCCAAAAGCTCCTGCACCGCCCGCAAATCCGCCCCGCGACCGAGCAGATGCGTGGCAAAGCTGTGCCGCAGTTTATGGGGAGTCAGGGATGGGTCGAGTCCCGCCTCCGACAGATACTCCTTCAGATTCCGTTGAAAGACGCGGGCACAGAGCCGCTCCCCGCGGGGCCCGAGGAAGGCCGGTCCGCTCTCCCTTCTCAGCCCAGAGGGCAACTTGGCCTCGTAGCGCTGCATCGCCGCACGCACCGCCTCGCCCAAAACCACCAACCTCTCCTTGCCGCCCTTGCCCCGCACCTTCACCGTCCGGCGTCCCTCCTCATGAAAAGCCCGGATCGGCAAACCAAGGGCCTCTCCCAGACGTAGCCCCGTTCCGTAAAGCAGTTCCAGAAGGGCCGCATCCCGCCATTTGGACCAGGCCGGCTCTTTCCGGCCCGTGGCTTTGCCCGGATTTTTTTCCAGAATTTTTAGGGGGGCAGCCAACAACGTCTCCATTTGCTCCTCACTGAGAAACCTGGGAAGTGCCCGGCGGGGACGCGGCAACCGAAGTCCGGCCGCGGGATTGTCCGGACGATCGCCCCGCGACTGCATCCATTTGAAAAAGGTCCTCAGGGCCGAAAACCGCAACCGGACGGAAGCTGGACCGTGGTTTCCCTTTCCCGCAAGCCCATGTAGGTAGGTCCGGCAATCCTGTTCGCCCGCCTTGACCCAGCCCGTCTTGCGGTCGGCCTGAAATTCCTCCAAGGCTTGCCGGTAATTTCTCAGGGTATGGGCGGACAGGCCACGCTCCTCGGCCAAATGCCGGAGAAAAGCGGCCGCCAAGGGATCGGCCGCGGCGCTGGTTTCGGTTTTCAGGCCGCCGCGCCAGCCCGGGCTTTGGCGGTTTTGGCCGACTTGGGCTTGCGCGGTTCCCGCGGAGGAAAGTCAAAGCTGACTTTTCCATCCTTCCACATCAGGAAGGCAGAGAAGGGCCGGCGGGTTTTGTTTGAGATAAACTTCTCCAGGAGGGCGGTCTTGCCGTTTTGCAAAAGGTCCTGCACCTCGTTGAGCTGAATATCGCGGTTCAGAATCTTCTTCGACACCTTAAAGGTGCAGGTCGAAGGCTTGGAGACGCTGTTCTCGCAGACATAGCGCAACAGGCTGGTGAACATTCGCCCCCCGCAGGCCGGACAGGTTCCGATCGGCTCCTGCCCGGTAAAATCCAACGTGCCCTCTTCCTCCCCGACCACCAACTCGATCTTGCGGCCCTCCCCCAGTTTGAGCCCCGCGGAGAACGGCCGACCCAAACGGCTGCGAAATCCCTCCACCAACCCCAGGGTTCCCTTTTGCAGCAACTCATGAAACTCCGGCGCCTCGATCCGCCTTCCGGCCAAAACCTTGCGCACGCTATAAGTCCCATCCAGGTCTCCTCGAACTCCTGCCCGGTCTGGGGATCCTTGAAGTCCAGTTTTCGCAAAACATGGTCCTTGTCCTGGAAGACCCTTGCCTTTTCCACAATCTCGCTGGCCACTTTCTGAATCTCCTTCATGAATTCCGCACGCTTCATCCGGCCGTGTTCGATCTCCTTCAGCTTGTGCTCCCACTCTCCCGTCAGTTCGGGGGAATGCAGGATCTCGATCCCCAGGGCATCCAGGGTCTCAAACAGCCCGAAGGCCTTGGCGGTCGGCATCAGCTCACGACCTATCCGGCGGACGTATTCCTCGGAAATCAGGGTCTCGATCGTCGCCGCGCGTGTTGCCGGTGTGCCCAAACCCCGGTCGCCCATGGCGTCCCGCAGGGCCTCATCGTCCAACAGTTTGCCTGCCCCCTCCATCGCACTGAGCAGGGTCGCCTCGGTGAATCTTGCCGGGGGCTTGGTCTGCATCCCCTCGGCAAGGATGGCCACGGTCTTCACTTTTTCCCCGTCCTGCACCGGCACGAGCAGTTTGCCCTCCTCCCCGCCGCCCTCCTCCACCGCCTCTTTTCCGTAGACCGCCAACCAACCCGCCTCCTTGAGAATTTTTCCGTCGGTGCGGAAGGCATGCCCCTCCACCCGGGTCACGCGGTGCGTCACCTCGTAAATCGCCTCGGGATAAAAGACTGCGATGAAACGCCGCACGATCGCCGCATAAACCTTGGCCTCGATCTCGTCCAGCTTGGCCGGGATCTGCTGGGTCGGGATGATGGCAAAGTGATCGCTGACCTTCGCCCCGTTGAACACCCGCTTGGTCGGCTTGAGCCATCCTTTGTCCAAAACCGTCTTGGAAAACTCCCCGTACTCGCTCCCGTTCAGGTTCTCCAGGGTGGCCTGCACCACCGGGAGGTAATCGTCCGGCAGATAGCGTGAATCGGTCCGGGGATACGTGATCGCCTTGTGTTTCTCGTACAGGGCCTGGGCGATCTGCAAGGTTCGCCGGGCAGAGAGACCAAACCGGCTGTTGCCGTCCCTCTGCAGGCTCGTCAGGTCGTAAAGAAGCGGGGAGAGCTGCTTGGAAGGCTTCCGCTCGTCATGCACCTCACCGGTCTTGCCCTTGCATTTTTCGACGATCGCCTCGGCGCTCTTTTTCTCCCAGAGACGCTCGGGCTTCTGCTCCGCCCCGCGGTCGGCGGCCTTCTTGTCCGCCAGTTCCTCATCAAACCAACGCCCCTCATACTCGCCGGCCTTGGCACCGAAAGTCGCGTGCACTTCCCAGAAATCCTTGGGGACAAACGCGCGGATCTCGTGCTCACGATCCACCAAAATACTCAGGGTGGGGGTCTGCACCCGTCCGGCGGTGGTCAGAAAGAAACCGCCGCCCTTGGAATTCAGCGCAGTCAACGCTCGGGTCGTGTTGATTCCCACCAGCCAATCGCTTTCCGACCGGGACTTGGCCGCGTCCAGCAACGGCTCCATCTCTTCTCCCTTGCGTAGCTGGTTGAACCCCTCCCGGATGGCAGCAGGGGTCATCGATTGGAGCCAAAGACGCTGGACCGGTTTCTTGGACTCCGCCGCCTCCATCACATAACGGAAGATCAACTCCCCCTCCCGCCCGGCATCGCAGGCGTTGATCACCCCGGTGACATCCTTCCGCTTGAGGAGCTTTTTCAGCAGCTCAAAACGGGGCGCCGTCCGTTCGATGACCTTCAGCTTAAATTCATCCGGCAACACCGGCAGGCTTTCAAAACTCCACTTCCCCTTGCCCTTGCCGTACTCCGTCGGTTTGCACAGCTCGACCAGGTGCCCGATGGCCGAACTCAGCACAAACTTTTCGGATTCCCAATACTCCCCCTCCTTCTTGAAACCAGTCAGCACCCTGGCCAGGTCATTGGCCACGCTCGGCTTCTCCGCGATGATCAGTTTTTTTGCCATAGGTTAGTCTATGCGGGTGAAGTACTTACCGGGCATTTGTCGCACCCGGCGTTTCATTTCAAGCTTCAGAAGGGTGGCCGACACCGCCGGGGAAGGCAACCCGCATTTTCGGGTCAGTTCATCCATGTGCATCTCCTCCCGGCCCAGGGCATCTAAGACCTTTTTTTCCTGTTCCCCCAGGTTCCCTTGGGGCGGGTTCGGCGTGGGCATGTCGGAAGCTGGGATCTGGAACTCAAACTCCGCCAGCACGTCCTCCACCGACTCCACCAGCCGGGCACCTTCCTTCAACAGCTGGTGGCACCCGCCCGATTGGGGATGATCGATTCTCCCCGGCACGGCAAAAACCTGCCGCCCCTGCTCCAGCGCCTGCTTGGCCGTGATCATCGCCCCGCTGGCCCGGGCCGCCTCCACCACCAGCAACCCCTTGCTCAGCCCGCTGACGATCCGGTTCCGCATGGGAAAAGTCTGCCGGTCGGGAGCCGTCCCGAGGCAAAATTCGCTCATCACGCAACCTCCGGACTCCTCCATCTTTTCCGCCAAGGCCCGGTTTTCCGACGGATAGACCTGATCCATCGAACAGCCCAGCACCGCCGCGGTCCTTCCCTTGGCCGCCAAAGCTCCCTGATGCGCCGCCGTGTCGATTCCCCGGGCCAACCCGCTGATCACCCCCACCCCGGCATACGCCAGCTGGTAACCCAGTTTTTTTGCCCACTCGATCCCGTATCCCGTGGCTTCCCGCGTGCCCACCACGCCGATTGCCGTCCCACGGACCGCCTCCAGATTTCCCCGGTAATACAAAACCATCGGGGGATCGTGGATTTCCCGCAAAAGAGGCGGATACGCGGGATCCTCCACATCCACCACCTGAAGCCCGAGACGTCCGATTTTTTTCAACTCCTCTGCCAAGGAGAAACTTTTTTCCCACCCGCGGATCGACTCCGCCACCGCC
>RHAF01000037.1 GCA_010028775.1 Verrucomicrobiota bacterium
CCGGCCCCTTCCTGCTCTTCTTGCCGAGGCGAAGGCGGCTGGAAAAACCCATTGGGTCGACATCCTTATCGGCCCGGAGGGTGATTTTACCCCTTCCGAGACCGGTCGGGCCCGGGCGGCCGGCTTCCGCCCCGCCTCCCTAGGACCCCTGGTCCTTCGCTCGGAAACCGCCTCCATTTTTGTCGCCTCCGCCCTGCATTACGAACTCAACCTTCCACATTGAAACCTCGGCTCGTTTGCACGGACTTCGACGGCACCCTCACCACCGAGGACCCCACGGCGCCTCTAGCCCCGGGTTTTTTCGAATGGCTCCAATCGACCCGGAAAAAAAATTCGGTTTCCTGGGTGGTGGCCACCGGTCGTTCCTGGGAGGGATTGCGGGAGGCCCTACTGCATCATCAGGCCCCGGTCTTTCCGGACTGGATTGTCACGGTGGAGCGGGAAATTCACCGCGTCGAGGGCCAGGAGGCCCACTCCGTGGGAAAATGGAACCGGACCTGCACCGAGGTTCATGAGGCCCTCTTTGGACGGCACGGAGCCATTCTGGAGCGCATTGAAAAGGAGGTCGGCTCCCACGACGACATTACCGTCATTCCCGACGTCGGCGCCATCGGTCTTGTGGTGGAGACTCCCGACGGCATCGCCCATGCTGAAAAAATGGTGCGGGAAATCCTCAAGGACCGGCCCGAAATCCTCACCGTCCGTAACGGGCCCTACTTCCGCTTTGCACATGCCGACTACCACAAAGGTTCCTGCCTAGGCCACGTCCAATCGCTCCTGGATTTGGGCCCCGAGATGACCTTTGTGGCTGGGGACAATCTCAATGACCTCTCCATGCTCACCCGGCGAAGCGGTCACTATCTGGCCTGTCCCTCCAATTCTCATGAAGAGGTTCTGGCCCAAGTGAAAAAGGAAGGCGGCTACCTCGCCCGCACCCCTGGCGGCGCCGGCATTGCCGAAGCCCTGCGCTTCTTTTTCCCGTGATTTGCTGGGCAAAACCCATCACTTCCCGGCTGAATTTTCATTCCAAACTTACTTCATCTTAATCCTAATCTTCATCCATCTCCCCCTTCCAATCCGTCTTTTGAGCCTTTAAGGTTCCACCCAATGCCCCGTCGGACAGACATAAAATCCATCCTCATCATAGGCTCCGGCCCGATCATCATCGGGCAGGCCTGCGAGTTCGACTATTCCGGCGTCCAAGCCTGCAAGGCCCTGCGCGAAGAAGGCTATCGCGTCATCCTGATTAACAGCAACCCGGCCACCATCATGACCGATCCGGAGTTTGCCGACCGCACTTACGTCGAACCCATCACCCCCGAAGTCGTTGAACTCATCCTCGCCAAAGAGAAGCCCGACGCCCTCCTTCCCACCCTCGGAGGCCAGACCGCCCTCAACACCGCCATGGCCCTGCACGAATCCGGCGCCCTCCAAAGACACAAGGTCAAACTCATCGGCGCCCAGGTCGAGGCCATCCGCAAAGGGGAGGATCGCCAGCTCTTCAAGGACTGCATGGCCAAGATCGGCCTCGAATGCGCCCGCTCCGCCACCGCCCACACCATGGAAGAGGCCCGGGCCGGAGCCGCCAAAATCGGGACTTTCCCGCTGATCATCCGTCCCGCCTTTACCCTCGGAGGCACCGGCGGAGGCGTGGCCTACAACCGCGAAGAGTTTGAAAAATTCGCCGCTTCCGGCCTCGATGCCTCCCCCACCTCGGAGATCCTGATTGAGGAATCCCTCCTCGGTTGGAAGGAATACGAAATGGAGGTCATGCGGGACCATGCCGACAACTGCGTCATCGTCTGCTCCATCGAGAACTTTGATCCCATGGGTGTCCACACCGGGGACAGCATCACCGTCGCTCCGGCTCAGACCCTGACCGACCGGGAGTTCCAGCGCATGCGCGACGCCTCCTTCGCCGTCATCCGCGAAATCGGGGTCGAAACCGGCGGATCCAACATCCAGTTCGCCGTCTGCCCCCGCACCGGCCGAATGATCGTCATCGAGATGAACCCCCGCGTCTCCCGCTCCTCCGCCCTCGCCTCCAAGGCCACCGGCTTTCCTATTGCCAAAATCGCCGCCAAACTCGCCGTCGGATATACCCTGGACGAGCTGAAGAACGACATCACCCGGGAAACTCCCGCCTCCTTCGAACCGACCCTGGACTACGTCGTCACCAAGATTCCCCGATTCACCTTTGAAAAGTTCCCCGGCGCCGAACCCGTCCTCACCACCTCAATGAAAAGCGTTGGCGAGGCCATGGGCATCGGTCGAACCTTCCGGGAATCCTTCATGAAAGCCCTCCGTTCTCTTGATCTCAAGGGATTGGAAGGCCGTCTCGATCTTGGCACCAAAACTCCCCCCGTCCCCGAGGATGAGTTGGTCCATCAGCTCCGCACCCCTCATCCCGCCCGGCTCTGGTATCTCAGCCATGCGCTCAACCGGGGTTGGTCCGTGGAACGGATCCACGAGATCACCCGCATCGATCCCTGGTTTCTCGATAATCTTCAGGAAATCACCGAGATCACCCGTCGCCTCGAAAAGGAGACCTGGCTGGGCAACCCCTCCGCCCTGCCCTTGTTGAGGGAGGGCCGCCAAGCCGGTCTTTCCGACGTCGACCTTGCCCGCCTGATACCCGGTCCCCCGGAGGAACTCCTCGCCCGCACCCGGACCGTCCGTGCCTGGAGGAAAACACAAAAGCTCACGCCCACCTACCGCCTGGTCGACACCTGCGCCGCCGAATTCGAGGCATTCACGCCTTACTATTACTCCACCCACGACCACGACGACGATGAATCCCGACCGACGCCCAAACCCAAGATCCTTATCCTCGGCGGCGGCCCCAACCGGATCGGCCAAGGGATTGAATTCGACTACTGTTGTGTGCACGCCAGCTTCGCCCTCCGGGAGGACGGCTTTGAAACCATCATGGTCAATTCCAACCCGGAGACCGTCTCCACCGATTACGACACCTCCGATAAGCTCTACTTCGAACCCCTGACTGCGGAGGACGTGATTCATATCTACCAGGCTGAAAACCGGGACGATCTGGTCAAGGGGGTCATTGTCCAGTTTGGCGGCCAAACCCCGCTCAATCTTGCCTCAGAGCTTCAGGCCGCCGGGGTTCGCATCCTCGGCACCCCCGTGGAATCCATTGAGCGGGCCGAGGACCGCAAACTCTTCTCCGCCATGCTCGATAAGCTGGGCCTCCGCCAGCCTCCCAACGGGACCGCCACCACCACCGAGGAGGCCCTGGCCGCTGCGAAAAAGATCGGTTTCCCCCTGCTCCTCCGCCCCTCCTTCGTCCTGGGAGGACGGGCCATGCGGATCGTCTATTCGGATGACGAAATCCGAACCTACATGCAGGAGTGCACCGAGGTCGCCCCCGGCCGTCCCGTGCTCCTCGACCGGTTCCTCGAGGACGCCACCGAGGTCGATGTCGACTGCGTTGCCGACGGAAAAGACGCCGTCATCGGAGCGGTCATGGAACATATCGAACAGGCCGGCATCCACTCGGGGGACAGCGCTTGCGTCATTCCCTCCCATTCCCTCCCCAAAAAAGTCATCGATGAGATCCGCCAGGCCACCCTCGCCCTCGCCCGGGAGCTTGGAGTTCGCGGCCTGATGAATATCCAGTTCGCCGTCCAAAAGGACATCGTCTACGTCCTCGAGGTCAATCCGAGGGCTTCACGCACCGTGCCCTTTGTCAGCAAGGCCATCGGCAAGCCGTTGGCCAAGATCGCCGCCCGGGTGATGTCGGGGCAATCCCTCCGCGAACTCGGTTTCACCTCCGAGATCATTCCCACCCATTTCTCGGTCAAGGAGGCTGTCTTTCCCTTTGCCCGTTTCCCCGGCACCGACATCCTCCTGGGGCCCGAGATGAAATCCACAGGCGAGGTCATGGGGGTCGACCGGTCTTTTGGCTTGGCCTACGCCAAAAGCCAGATGGCCGCCCAACCCTCCCTTCCCAAATCCGGCACCGTTTTCCTCAGCGTCCGGGACATGGACAAAAATGCCGCCGTGCAGATCGGTCGGGGTCTCCACGACCTGGGTTTCAAGATTGTTTCCAGTACCGGCACCGCCCGAAAACTCACCGATGCGGGCATCCCCGTTGTGCCCCTGCTGAAGTTATCTGAGGGGCGTCCCAACGTCGTCGATCTGATCAAAAACAGGGAAATCGTCCTGGTGATCAACACCCCCGCAGGGGCTGTGGCCCGCTCGGAGGAGGTCCAGATCCGCACCAGCGCCCTCCAGAACAAGATTCCTGTCATGACCACCGTCGCGGCTGCCCAGGCAAGCCTGGAAGGGATCAAGTCCCTGCGCTCCCACGGCCTCTCCGTCCGTGCCCTCCAAGATTACCACTCCTGACCAGCTCGGGCTTAAGCCCTCGATGATCATTTCCTTTGGAACCTACGCCCAAACAACTCAACGCCTCCTGAAGCCTTAAGGCTATAGTCTGCAGACCATAGTAAACATGATTCGCAATCTCATCTTCGACTGGTCCGGCACTTTGGTGGACGACCTCACCCCCGTCCTCAAGGCCACCAACCATGTCTTCGCCGCTCACGGGAAACCCCCCTTGGACCGCCAAACCTTCCGGGAAAAGTTCTATCTTCCCTACGAGGGGTTTTACCGTGAACACATTCCCGGCGTTCCGATTCGTGATCTCGAGAAAGTCTTCCGCGGTGTTTTTCGCGAACTGCATCACTCCGTGTCTCTCCTGCCCGGAGCACGGAAGATTCTCGAGCACTGCCGCACCCAGGGTATGCCGGTTTTTCTCCTCAGCACGGTCCATGCCCGCGATTTCAGGTCCCAGGCCCGCCGCCTTGGCGTGGATCGTTTTTTTCAAGGGGTGTACGCCAGCGTGGCCGACAAGCGCCAAGCCATTCATGAAATCCTGAAGAAACATCGCCTCCGCCCCGATGAAACCCTCTTTGTCGGCGACATGGAGCATGATGTGGCCACCGCCCGTCACGGGGGGGTCCGTTCCTGCGCTGTCCTCACCGGGTACGATTCCCTAACCAAACTGCAAAGGGCACTGCCCGACCACATCCTTCCGGATATGCATGCCGTGACCAAACTTCTGCAGCGCCACGCCCAACCCGAGCCCCTCCCTCCCATTCCCACCGTCGGCGCCCTGATTGTTGGACCGGGCAAAAGGCTCCTCATGCTCCACACCCTCAAATGGTCCGGCCTATGGGGGATTCCTGGCGGCAAAATCAAGCCCGGAGAATCATCGGAAAAGGCCCTGCGGCGTGAGGTGTTGGAGGAGACCGGCCTGAACATAAAAAGAGTCGAATTCGCGATGGTCCAGGACTGCATCCGCTCGAAGGAGTTCTACAAGCCCGCTCATTTCGTCCTCCTCAATTACCTCGCCAGAACTTCACAGAAAAAAGTCACTCTCAATCCTGAGGCCGACGACTACCGTTGGTGCACCCTCAAGGAATGTTACCAACTCAAACTCAACACCCCGACCCGCATCCTTCTCGATTGGTATAAAGATTACTTGGGCCAAGCTAACCCCTCATCCACATCAGCCCTCCCGTAGTCTGCTGCCTATAGGCCACAGACTTTGCAGCGTCCCCAATTTCCGCTTTTCTTATTACCGATTCACTCAATGATGCGTCCATGTCCTGGCAATCCTTCCCCTACAAGATCGACGCCCAATCCGGTCAAACCTTCGCCTTCTGCACCTGCGGCCTAACCAAAAATCCCCCGTACTGCGACGGCTCCCATAAGGGCTCGGGCAAAGCCCCCAAGGTCGTGACCGTGGAAAAGGACGGGCCGATTTGGGCCTGCGGTTGCGGCAAAACCAAAACTTCCCCCTTCTGCGACGGCTCCCACAAAGGCTGAAAGGGGTCAGATTTGCTAGGGATGACCAGCTTGACTGGTCGTCCGATCGTTACCTTGAACCTGAGGTTTGAACCCTCCATCGGGCGAGCAGTCTCTGCTTGCCCCTACCTCAACCTAATCATTCCACCTAATCCACGCTGACTCCGTCTGCGGAATCAGCGTGTTCCCATCCCCACTCCCTGCACGGTCTGGAACAGCTTCCCCTCCGTCTTGATCGACGGGGCGATGATGATCTCCGTCTCCTGGAACTCGCGGATCGTCTTGGCGCCCACATTGCCCATGCAGGTGACAATCGCACCCACGAGGTTCTGAGAACCGTCATCCAGCGTGGCTGGTCCGAAGAGGATCTGCTTCAGGCTTCCTGTGATCCCCACCTTGATCCGGGTCCCCCGCGGAAGGTTGGCGTGCGGGGTCGCCATCCCCCAGTGGTTGCCCTGACCCGGAGCCTCTTCACAACGCGCAAATGCGCTGCCGATCATCACCGCGTCCGCGCCGCAGGCGAAAGCCTTGCAGATATCCCCTCCCTTGTTCATTCCACCATCCGTGATGATCGGGACGTAACGGCCGCTTTTCTTGTGGTAGGCGTCCCGCGCCGCCGCACAGTCCACCGTGGCGGTCACCTGCGGCACGCCCAGCCCCAACACCCCGCGCGTGGTACAGGCCGCCCCAGGGCCCACTCCGACCAGCAGACCGGAGATCCCCGCCTCCATCAGTTCCAGGCTCACCCCGTAGGTCACCGTGTTGCCCACTACCACCGGAATCTTCATGGTTTTACAGAACTTGGCCAGATCGAGGGTCTTATATTCCGAGGAAATGTGCCGGACGGTGGAGACGGTCGACTGTACCACAAAGATGTCCGCCCCCGCTTTCTGCGCGATCGCCCCGTACTTCTCGGCCTTCTGGGGAATGGAGGAAACAGCCGCCACGACTCCCGCCTTTTTCATTTCCTTGATCCGCTTGGCGATCAGTTCCTCTTTGATCGGCGGAACGTACATTTTTTGGATCAGGTGCGTGCTGGTCTCCTTGTCCGCCTTGGCGATCTGGGAAAGCACGTCGGAAGGGTTCTCGTAACGCGTCTGCACCCCCTCGAGGTTTAACACCGCCAAACCACCCATCTTCCCCATGGCCACGGAAAATTTCACATCCACCACGCCGTCCATCGCGGAGGCGAGGATCGGAACCTTGAAGGTGTGTTTTCCGATGGAGAACTCCGTGTTCACCTCGTTCGGGTTCACCGTCACGTCGCCCGGGACGAGAGCGATCTCGTCAAACCCGTAGGTTACCCTTGCCTTGCGGTTCCTTCCAATCCACATGCCCATGATTCAGCTCCTTTCAGTTTCGCTGGGGTTGAGGGGTCGCCGCGCACCGCACTTCCTGCAACGCAGGGAGTGCCAGGCGTGCTCCCGGGAATTCTTGGCGCCGCAGACAGGGCAGATCACAGCCTCCTTGTGGCGTTTCCGGTTGAGCGACGCTTTCCATCCTCCAACCATCCACAAGGAAAAGACGATGCCAAGAAAAAGACACAGGTAGACCAGAAGAAGTTGTGAACCGGTTAAGGTCATGGTTGTCTCTCCCCCGGAACTGGTTCCACCGCCCACAAGATTTTCACCCGACCCCACTCCACCCACCTCCCCGGCTCCGGCTCAAAACGCCATCCTCTCAGGAGATTGGAAGCCTCGCGATCTGCCCCCGGGTCACCCGTGGTTCCCTCTAGGAAGACAAACCGAACAGCCCCGTCCTCATCCACCCCCAACCGGGCGCTGGTGGGCTCGAGTGCATGCGAACTCTGCAAAGCGGGCAAGCTGAGGGTTTTGGCACCCAGACGATCTTTCAGTCCACCTTCAAGATCAAACCATGTCTTGGCCGTCGCGCGTCCGCCCTCTCGGGGTCGGCCAGCCAGGGGCTTCGAACGGTACGAGGCAATCGAGTTGGCGGCCCGCACCGGTAAGGGTGCGTCCGCGCCCAAACCGTTGGGGTGATACTCCGGCATGGACACGGTTTCCTGCACCGCCCAACCCGTTTCGCTCCAGGGCAGGGTCACCTTTCCCGCCAGCAACCCCGGCCTGGG
Source organism: Verrucomicrobiota bacterium (assembly GCA_010028775.1). Taxonomy (GTDB): domain Bacteria; phylum Verrucomicrobiota; class Verrucomicrobiia; order Methylacidiphilales; family Verrucolacustridaceae; genus Verrucolacustris. Next base: position 7,922 of record RHAF01000037.1, read on the forward strand.
CCTGGGCAAGACGATCGCCGAGGGATCGTAAATGGAGGCCAACCCCGCCTCCGCTCCCTCCCCGCCCAGCAAGGTAACCTTGCCCGGACCGTGCGGGGGGATGCGGATGAACTCCCCGGGATCACGGAACAGGGAGAAAGCCAGGGCATGTGCTCCCAGGGAAATCGCCAGGAAAAGCGTCAGTTGGCCCCGAATCCGGGAGGAAATTTTCACGGAGCCGGATCGCTGGAGCGCGAGGCCAGGACCGCCGAAAGCCCGTTCTGTACCACCGCATCCAGCAGTTGGGCCACCACCCCGTGGCGCAACTCACGGTCCGCCCGCACCACCACCACCGCCCGTGGCTCTGCCTTGGCCAGGCGTGCCAGTTCCACCCGAAGTTTACCCAGATCAGTCACCCGATCGTTGAAGAAGATCTGCGGGGTGGCACCCGCCGTCGCCGTGATCACATAGCGTGTGTCATTCACTCCGCCCTTCGACTGCCCCGGGGAGGGGGGATCCACCACAATTCCCGGCTGAAAGACAAAGCTCGAGGTAAGGAGAAAAAAAATCAGCAGGAGTAGGATGACATCCACCAAAGGGGCCACATCCAACGGCCCCCGCAAAACCCGGACTTGGGTCCGGATTTTCATGGAGCCGGTTTTTCCGTCTTCAGGGCCGTGGTCACCGGGGTGCTTACCGCCGTGGGACGGAATCGCCCGCCCTCCTTGAGAATCTGGATCATCTCGATTCCTGCCCGCTCCATGTCGTTCACCTCGGCGCTCATCCTCGAGGCGAGGTAGTTGTAAGCCACGTAGGCGGGAATCGCCACCACCAGGCCTCCCGCGGTCGTCAACAATGCCTCCCACACCCCTCCCGCCAGCTCCCCCACCGGCACCGTGCCCCTCGCCCCGCTCACCGTCTGGAACACATGGATCATCCCGGTCACCGTTCCGAGTAGCCCCAACAACGGGGAGATGTATCCGACCGTCGCAAGGATGGAGAGGTTTTTCTCCAGCCGCGGCACCTGCAGTTGCCCCACCTCCTGCAGAGACTCGCGCAAATCCATCAGGGGCATGTCCCTCTTGAGCAGGGCCGCCTGGATGACCCGGACCGAGGGACCATGGGCCTCGTCGCAACGTTCCAAAGCCTCTTGGTATCGGCCCTCCTTCACCAGGGACGCAATCCCGTCCAAAAACGGATCCAGCGGGATACTGATCTTGCGGTATTCGAACATCCTCTCGGCAAAAACCGCCGCCGCCACCACGCTCGCACCCAGGATGACCCACATGATGGGGCCGCCCAGACGCATCAACTCAAAAAGGGTCGAGGGCATGTCTCTTTCTAGGGCTTTCCAGTCTGGGAAGCGATCCTTCGGGCGACTTCCTTGGCCATCTCCCGGGTTCCCACGCTTTTCTCCCCCGGGGCCACAATATCGGCCGTTCTCCACCCATCCCGGATCGCCCCCGCCACCGCTTGGCGGATGGCTTGCGCCGCCTCCGGCGATTCAAAGCTCATCTCCAGCATCAAGGCAAGGGAGAGGATCTGTGCCAAGGGGTTGGCGATTCCCTTGCCGGCGATATCGGGGGCCGACCCTCCCGCCGGCTCGTACAAACCGAAGCTCCCCTGCCCCAACGATGCGCTGGGCAACATCCCCAACGAACCCGCCACCGCCGCCGCCTCGTCGCTGATGATGTCCCCGAAAAGGTTTTCACAAAGCAATACGTCGAACCGGCCGGGATCACGCACCAGCTGCATGGCCGCATTGTCCACATAGATGAAATCCAGGGTGATGCCGGCATGCCGGGCGGCCACCCCTTTGACCACCTTGCGCCAAAGCAGGCTGGTTTCCAAAACGTTGGCCTTGTCCACCAGCGTAACCCTTTTCTTTCTTCCCGCCGCCGCACGAAAAGCCACCTCGGTCACCCTCTCAATCTCTTGTGTCTCATAGGCCATTGTGTCCACCGCCCTCTCCCCCTGGGCCGTCTTCACCGTCTCCTTGGGTTTTCCAAAATAAAGACCCCCCGTAAGCTCCCGGACCACCAACACGTCAAAACCGCCCGCCACCCGGTCTGCCCGCAGCGGCGAACATCCCGCCAGTTCGGGATAAAGCACCGCCGGCCTCAGGTTGACGTATAAACCGAAGATCTTGCGCAGGGGCAACAACGCCGCCCTCTCCGGTTGCTCGTTGGGTGGCATATTTTCCCATTTGGGACCTCCCACGCTGCCGAAGAGAACCGCCCGGGCCGCACGGCAGAGCTCCACCGTGTCCTCGGGCAGGGCCTTGCCTCTGGCATCAATCGCCGCACCCCCGACCAGCCCCTCTTTCCACTCCAGCTGGAAACCATAGGCCTTTTCGACCACTGTTCCGACCTCGCGGGTTGCCGCCATCACCTCGGGACCAATTCCGTCCCCGGCCAAAACCGCCACCACTCCTTTGGGCACTGCCATCTACCATTGTTAAATCCTCACCCCTTATGACTCAAGCATTCGACACCCCAAAAAACCCTTTCTATCCTCACCTTATGTCCTCCGCCGAATCCCGCCTTCACTCCGCCCTTTCTGAATATTTGACCACCGTCCGCCAGGGGTCATCGGCCTCTTCCCAGGCTGCCTGGTCTGAAAAGCTCAAATCCTCCATGGTGACCTTGGAAAAACTTGAAACAGAACTCGGATCAAAAATCGATCCGCGGGTCCGCCACTTCATGGAATCCAAAAGCTACCGCAAGGCCCACGATTACCTCGCCACTCTCCTCGCCTCCAAGCTGGCCAATCCCACGGAAACCCGCCAAAATTGCCGAGCATGAGTTCCACGCCCCGTTATTACTACGTGGATGCCCAAAACCAGGCCGCCGGGCCGATCCCCATGCCCGAGCTCCAGTCTCTCCAAGCCTCTGGGACCATCACGGACTCCACCCTGGTTGTCATCGAGGGCGGTCAGGACTGGGTCGCCTTCTCCACCCTGAGACCTTCTGCCCAACCCGCTCCCCAGGCGGCCGCATCCGTGACGATTGCACCCAAACCTGCCCCGACCTCATCAACCCCCTCCAGCCAATCCGAACCCGCGTGGGCTACCCAACTTCT
>RHAF01000038.1 GCA_010028775.1 Verrucomicrobiota bacterium
TTAGGTATGCCCGCGGGCAAATCCGGCGCCAACCAGAAAGGAAAGACAACCATGGCAGCGAAGTATCTCAACGCAAAAACGGGCAAGGAAGTCTTGGCGTTCGCCAAGGCTCACAACATCAAACTCGTGGACTTCAAGTTCTGCGACATCCCCGGAACCTGGCAACATTTCACCACGACCCTGTCGGAGCTCGAAGAGTCGACTTTCAAGGAAGGTCTTGGCTTCGACGGTTCGTCCATCCGCGGATGGAAGTCGATCAACTCCTCCGACATGTTGGTGGTTCCGGACCCGGCCACGGCCATGGTTGATCCCTTCAATGCCGAACCCACCCTGAGTCTGGTTTGCACGGTCATCGATCCGATCACCATGCAGTCCTACGAGAGGGATCCCCGCAGCATTGCCATTCGTGCGGAGAAATACCTTCAGAGCACCAAGATCGGCGATGCCGCCTACTTTGGGCCGGAGCCGGAGTTCTTTATTTTTGACGACGTCCGCTACGACTCCTCGTCCCGCAGTGCCTTCTACCACGTGGATTCCGTGGAGGGCGTCTTTAACACCGGTCGGGAGGAACTCCCCAACACCGGTTACAAGATCCGCCACAAGGAGGGTTATTTCCCGGTGCCCCCGGCGGACACCCAGCAGGACATCCGCAACGAGATCACCCTGATGCTGGAGGAGCTTGGCGTTCACGTGGAACGCCAGCACCATGAGGTGGCCACCGCGGGTCAGGCGGAAATTGATATCCGCTTCGACACTCTGGTCCGCACTGGCGACAACGTGAACCTCTACAAGTACGTGGTTCGGAACGTGGCCCGCCGCCACGGCAAGACGGCCACCTTCATGCCCAAGCCCCTCTTCGGTGACAATGGTTCGGGTATGCACACCCACCAGAGCATCTGGAAGGACGGCAAGCCGCTCTTTGCGGGCAAAGGGTATGCCAACCTCAGCGACATCGCCCTCTACTATATCGGGGGAATCATCAAGCACGCCCGTGCGCTGACCGCCATCACCAACCCCACCACCAACAGCTTCAAGCGGTTGGTTCCCGGGTTTGAGGCTCCGGTCAACTTCGCCTACAGCGCGAGGAACCGCAGTGCGGCCATCCGCATTCCGACTTACTCGTCGAACCCCAAGGCGGTCCGGATTGAGTTCCGCACCCCCGATCCCGCGGCCAACCCCTATCTCGCCTGTGCGGCGCAGATGATGGCCGGCTTGGACGGAATCCAGAATAAGATCCACCCGGGAGATCCGCTCGACAAGAACCTCTATGAGCTTCCCCCCAAGGAACTCGCCAAGGTTCCAAGCGCCCCGGACTCCCTCTAAAAATGGCAATCCTGGGGAGGCTTTAGCCGTACGCCCCCAGAATGGGGAAGGACCTGCCCAGGATGGGTGTGGATTTTACCCCTAGGTGTTTTTCCAGAACCGTGGCGTAAACCGACCGGAAATCCACGTTGAACTGAACATCCCCGTCGTTCAGGTCCTTTTTGGCCAAGGACGGCATTTTACCGTGCAGGCCGGCATGGACCGCACCGCCCGCGAGGAACAGCGGGGCGGCTGCCCCGTGGTCGGTACCGCCGCTGGCGTTCTCCTTCAGGCGGCGGCCGAACTCGCTGAAAGTCATCAGGCTGACCCGTCCGAGGTTGCCCTGGGCTTTCAGGTCCCCGAGAAAGGAGGCCACGGCATCCCCCATTTCACGCAGCAGTCGCTCGTGCGCGCCCGCTTGGTCCACATGGGTGTCGTAACCGCCCTGGGAAATGTAGTACACACGGGTGGGCATTCCGCCGGCGATCAATCGGGCCACGGAAGCAAAATTCTGTCCCAGCCGGCTGCCCGGGTACTGGACAAGGTTTTTGGCTCGGGACGCGGCTTTGGCAATCTCCTGCTGGCTGACCTTGGCGTCCATGTCTGTTCGCTCGAGGAAATCGAGGGAACTCATCTTTCCCTTGTTGCCGGATCCGGCGATCTCCCCGATCGATCCTCCGGACGGTCCGTCGCCATCGTCATCCTCGGACATCATCGATCCGTCGGCTTCAAGTTGCAGGCTGGCCTCCTCGCGACGCTTTTTCCCGGCCCCACTCCAACCGCCTTGGTAAAGCACACCCTTGGGCATCGCGGCGGCGAAGGCCTGGGGGGTCTGTCCCGCTAGGGCAATCCCCACGGTGGCATCGCATCCCTGGCAGGCGTTGTCAAAATAACGGCCGATCCAACCGGTGGTGGAAGACTGATTCTCGTCGGTGGCTGTCGCCCAGATCTCGGTCGAACGGAAGTGGGAGCGGTTGGGATTCGGATATCCAACCGCCTGAACGACCGCCAGATGCCCCTCTTGAAAAGCCCCGTAGAGCCCGGTCAAGGCAGGGTGTAGCCCGATTTTGGGGTCCAGCAGGAGGGCACTCTTGTCGCGAATGGCAATTTTGGGGCGGGCTTTGATGTAGTTGTCATTGCCGACCGGAATGACCGTGTTGAGACCATCGTTTCCCCCCGCCAACTGCAGAACCACAAGAATGTTGCCGTCTTTTCCCGTGACTCCCTGGACGAGGGAGCCATCCGCCTGGGCATGCAGGGATTCCATCGTGCGGCTGAGAAAGGCGGGAAGAGTCCAGCAGAGGGACCCTCCCAAAAGTCCGGTGCGGAGGAATTCTCGTCGGGTCTTCAGCTCGGGGGATGAATGCATGGGATCCTTTCAGGTAACTTGATAAAAAGGGCTTTGCGTCAGTCCGAGGACAAGCTTTCGGATGGCCGCATCCGTCAGGGGTGAAACCGTGGGGAACCCTTCCAACAGCTTTCTTCTGATGTCCTCGGGAATGGTGAGGCCGAAGAGAAAGCGTTCGGAAAGGCGGGCAAGAAGCCTGTCGGGATTCTGGCGATCCCCGGGTTCCACCAATTTTTCCACCGGCGCCGGGGAGAGAGCCAGAAGGGTGCGTGCCTTTCTCGCGGCCTGCAGTTTCTCGTCTTTTTTGGATATCTCCGTCGTTCCGGCAACGGGGACGGCGGCGGGATCCATGATCATGGGGGCGGGGATTTCGCGCAATCCGCTCTCGATGGCCAAACGGCCGAGATCCATGCCGGCCAATTTCTGCATGCCTCGTGTCCCGCTGACGACCCAGGAGGTGTATTCGTAGCGTTTGGACAGGGTCGAGGTGTTGATCCAGGTGATTCCGCCATCCCAGCCCTTGACGTTGGGTGGCTCGAGAAGTTTTTGGCCGAGCTCCGCCAGCATGTTCGAGGCCAGCGCCGGCGCGGGAAGAGGGGTGCCCAGTTGCCGACAGAGGCCCACAAGCCACTCGGTGGGCGACTTGACCCGGTCCTCGGCATGCTGGGGATCGTAAAAAGCCGGGTGGGTCCACATGGCCCGCAGGAAGAGCCCCATTCTCCCCTCCAATCGCGTCCATTCTTCTGCCAGCTCGGTCTGCAGGGGTTCCTCGGGAAACCAGCCGGTGTAAAAACGCCAGAGTTTGCGGGTGATCCATCGGGGGGCCGCCGGTTGGGAGAGGGCGATCCGCACCACATCCTCTCCGTCAAAGCTGCCCCGCTTTCCGAAGATTTTTTTGGACTTGATGTCATGCCAATTTTTTCGGTCGATGAACTCGGGTGGGGTGTTTTCCTGGTCTTCCGGTTCGCCGGGCTTGCGTGGCCAGCCCACCGTCCACCCGGCGAAGGCCCGGGCGCTTTCCTGGATGTCCTGTTCGGTGTAATTGCCGACGCCGAGGGTGAAGAGCTCGAAAAGTTCGCGGGCAAAGTTTTCGTTGGGGGCCCCGGCACGGTTCTTGGAGCCATCGAGATAGATGAGCATCGCGGGATCCTTGGCCACCGCCAAAACCAGGTCGTGCCAGCGCCCATAGGCTTTTTCCCGGAACAGCTGGTTCTGCCGGAAGAGCATGATGGGGTTGCGGACTTTTTCCGCGCTGGTGGCAAAATGGCCGTGCAGGAAGAGCACCAACTTTTCCCGGGCCGCCATGGCGGGTTGGGCCATGCGATCCAGCCACCATCCGCGGATTTCGGTCAGGCGCCGATCCTGCTCCGCACGCACGGCTCGGCCCAACTCCGATCCCTTGCTTTCACGCTCCTTGGGTGGCAGCAGGCGAAGCTTTTTTCTCAGAAAGCGCTGTTGCTCGGTCAGGCCCGGCTTCAGGACGTTCGGTGGCGGGGTCAGCGCCTCGGGCTTTTCTGGACCCAGGATAAAATCGGCGGCTTCCCCCGGCTTCATGCCGGCCAATTGGTCAATCTCTTGCGGGGTGCCTCCGAACGCGGCCCTTTGTATGAGCTGGCCGGCCTTGGTCCGATCCCAGGCCGAATCTGGCAGGGAAGCCAACATGACAGGGTATATATAGCATGAGGAAGCACTCCAAGCCCATCCGATTCATCGAAGACCTTGTGGGACTCAGTTGAAAAACTATTCACCACCTATGGGCAGGAGCCCGTCCCGTGGGATCGACTTTGCCTATTCCCATCCAAGACTCATCCGACATGAAAAATTCCTCCAATGTGACCCCCCAAATCATACGGATTGTTGGCTACGGGCTGTTTGTCTTTGCGGCCATCGATCTTCTCTTTCAATTAATGGCCAATCCCTTTGGGGGGGCCTTGCAGGCTTTCCGCTTTAGTTCCGGGCTGGTGGACCGGATTCCTGTGCCCCTGCTTGCCCTGGGCGCCCTGCTGGCGGTACCGCGCCCGATTTCCCTTCCGATCGAGCGGACCGTGATGCGGCTAATTTCCTTTATCCCCTATGTTTATGCCGCCGGCTTTCTTGCCGTCATTGCCGCCGCCTTGATCACGGGCAACCGACTGATCACCGTGGCGGAACAGCAGATTGCCGCACAAAGCCAGGCCCAGTTGCGGCAGCTTGAGACCACCGTGGATCGGGTGAAATCCCTCAATTCCACCGAACTTGCAAGCGTGGTGACCAACTTCAACCAGCAGAACCGCACCACCCTTCAGTCGGGGGAATTCCTCAGCAAACTCTCCCAGCAAACGGAGGCGCAAAAAGTCCAACTTAAGGAGGGAACCGCGCGTGCCCTTCAGGGCCAACGGCGGGCCATGACCTTGGAGTTGCTCAAGGTTCTTTTGGGAGCGGCGGCCGGTTCGGGAATCATGTTTCTCCTTGGGGGTGCCGCGGCTTGGGCCCGATCCCCCGGCGCCGGGCAAGGCTGAGCGAAAATTTCCTTGGTCCAGATCCGCGTTCGCTACGAAGGGCAACTCCATTGCACCGCGGTGCATGGGCCCTCGGAACGAACATTGGAAACGGATGCCCCGGTCGACAACGAGGGGAAAGGGGAAAGTTTCTCCCCCACCGATCTGGTGGCCACAGCACTCGCGGCCTGCATGGCCACCATCATGGGGATCATGGCCAAGCGGCATTCCGTGAATCTCGAAGGCATGGAGGTAGTCACGACCAAGGAGATGAGCACCGACTCTCCCAGACGCATTGTGGCTTTAAAATCAAGAATCACCGTGCCTTTGGCCCCCAACCATCCCCAACGAAAATTGCTTGAGGCCGGTGCCTTGGGATGCCCGGTACACCACAGCCTTGATCCCCGCATCGACAAGAGCGTGGAATTCATTTGGAGGGGCTAGGTCTTTGGATGGGCGGGGCCTGTCCTCTCATTCGTTCGGACAGGGAGGGATTCGAACCCTCGGTTGGCTTTCACCAACACACGCTTTCCAGGCGTGCCCGTTAGACCGCTCCGGCACCTGTCCTTGAACGCCACATCGTAGGCAAAAAGGGGTCTTTTGCGAGCCGATAAACGACGGGTTTCGGCATGATCTTAATCTTCATCTTCAACTGAAATCCTATATTCTGGTGGGATGGACTCCCCCCTACCCATTTCCGTTGCCATGATTACCGGGGCGGATGCCGGAAGGATTGGTCGGGCGTTGGAAAGTGTTCGGGGATGGACGGCCGAGCAAATTGTGGTGGTCAACGACGACGTGAAGGACGGGACGGATCAGATTGCCGAAAAGCTGGGGGCCAAGGTCTTTCGCGAGCCTTGGAAGGAGCATATTGCCCAGAAAAATTCTGCGGCCGCCAAGGCCACCCAACCGTGGATCCTCGGGCTTGATTCCGACGAGGAGGTTTCCGAAAAACTGAGGAATTCCATCACCCGATTTATGCTCTCCGTTCAGGTGGATGCCCCGGTCGCCTTCCGCATGGCACGATGTTCGCTTTTTTTGGGGAGATGGGTGAGGCACGGAGACTGGTATCCCGATTGGCAGACCCGCTTGTGGAAAACCGGCAAGGCCCGCTGGGGCGGAGTCGATCCTCACGACCGCTTGGAAGTGGAGGGCAGGGTGGGAACCCTGCATGGGGATCTGCTGCACTACTCCAATCCCTCGATCTCGAGCTACGTCTCCAAAATCAATTACTTCTCCGATCTGTACCTTGAGTCGCGCCTGAAAAAGGGAGCCCGATGGTCGCCCGGCGAGGCCGCCTTCCGTGGCTTCTGGCGGTTTTTTCGGGCCTATTTCATCCGCCTTGGATTTTTGGACGGCTACCCGGGGTTTTACATTGCCGCCTCCACCTTTTACTCCACCCTGGTCCGACACACGCGGCTTTATGAACACCAACTGACAAGACGGAGTTCCCCCTCGAAGCCCTGAAATCGCCCTGCCCGCGGCGCGGGATCAGAAACGCACGTTGATTCCGAATTGAAAGGAATTGGAAATGGGCACTCCGGGATGGAAGTTGGAATACCCCGGATTGACCAGGCCGAGGAGCTTGTACACCAGGTCAAAATCCGCCATGTCCGAAATCTGCCAAAGAAAGCCCGAACCCACCGAAAAAGCCGGCGAGAACTGCTGCGCCATTTGGTCGGAGGTCTGATATGAGCCCACTTGGGTGATCTGTAGTTGGCTGTATGCCAAACCGAATCCGGTGGACAGATAGGGTTTCCAGCGGCCTTTCCCCGGCCAGCGAAACACCGCGGAGACCAGGGCGGGTACCTGCAAATACCGGCCGCTCAGGGAGATTCCTCCGCCACCCACATCCGCCACGGTGGAACTGGCGTCCATGGTGATGGAGCCGTTCCCGTTGAGGTGGTCCAAACCGTTATAAAGTATGCCGGCGGAGAATTCCGCCCCCAGCCAGTCGTTGAAATTATACCCCGGCGCGACGTCAAAGCGCACGCCCGGGTTGATGGAGAGGGATGGGTTCGAGAGGGTGCCGGTCACACCGGGCAGGACAGATCCCGAAAGGCTCTGGGAACTGGAGAGGTTGTTGACCATGCCAAAACCAAGATCCGTGCGGACATACGGCCCCAGGCAATCGGAGGGTGTCGTCACCACAAATTCCTTTTCCGAGAACTTGTAGGTCATCGACCAGTTGGCCCCCGCGGTAAGATTCACAAAATCACCGGTCTCGGCGATCCGGCTGGTGCTGTCGCTTTTGGAGTAATTGAAGTTAAGTCCGGTGGAAAGCTCGGGGGAAAGCTGAAAATTAAGGCCCAGCCCGAGGGTGTACTGCTGGTCCAATCGGCGGTAAAAACCGTTGGGATAGCTGGTGGGCAGGCCCGTGTCCTGCCAATACTCTCCCCCTTCGGTGTAGTAGGCCAAACGGTAGGAGGCGAAAGGGGTAAGACTGATTTGGTCCGAAAGATTCACAAAATAAGTCCCCGTCAGGCTGTTGTCGGTTCTGGAAAAGTAGGAGGGGGTGGCAAAAACATAGCTGGCCCTCCAACCGAGGGAAATCGCCTGACGATCGGTGAGGGGATGAAAGTAATTGGCGGTGTAGGCGAAGGCGTATTCATTGAGAAAGTTGGTGGGCTGATTGACCTGATCGGCGGCCGCCCGTTCGTCGGGGCTATTCAAATAAAAATAACCGTTGGCATCAAAGGAAAGTCCCACACTGAGCTCGTCGGTGACCTGTTTGGTTCCGCGGAGGAACAGGTTGACCAGCACAAAATCCTGCACCAGGCCAATATCATAAAGTCCGGATGAGTTGTTGTTCTGGCTGAGTTCTTCCTGCTGGAAATAGTTGAAGAAAGATGCGCGCACTCCGGCCTCCGGGAAAAACTTCTCATATTCCGGCATGGTGGAAAATGTGGGCGCCCATGCGGACTCCAACGAGGAGATGGTTTGCCATGCGGCGACCACATTGGCCGAGCTTTTGGCGTAGTTTGCGTTGGACAACCAGTTGTAGGATTGGTCCGAACGTAATCGAAAAAAAGGAAGCTCCGGTTTTTCCCTCAAAATCTGAAGTGAGCCAAGGTCCTCGGACACCTGGGAGGCCTGCACGGCCTCAGCCTCTTCCTTGCGGGGTTGCACGCTCAACTGCCTCTGTTTTTCGCGTTCTTGCTGGGCAGCGGCATCGGTCACCGCCTGCTGTCCAACCGCCGTTGGAAGCGGGCTCTGGGCATGAGTCGCCGTCGTGCCTTGGGTAATGACCCATAGGCACATAGACAATATCCAACCACCAGAATCGAGTCGAAAACTCTTTTCCACCGAATCGATTCATTAGGGAACGAAAATTGAAACACAACTAATAGATACTAAGTATTTTTTAACACAAAATGTAGATTTAAGTAAAAACTAACGGTACTGGGTCAGGTTCGTTCGAATCCTTCTCTTTACGGAGTCAGCAAGGATCTTGGGTTCTTGAACCTTGGCATGCTCGCCCCAGCTTAAAATCCAACGCTCAATTTCCTCCAAAGCACCCAGGACCATGGAGAATTCGATTTCTCCGCCGCGGAGTTCCCTGATTTTTTGGCTCGGGTGCCAATCCCGCTCCCGCACCAACCTGGCCGCAAAAGCATCAAAACGGATGCGGACCTTGTGTTTGCCGCGGCCTCCAAAAACACCGAAGCCCGATTTAAGTTCCTTCCCGGCATCGAAGTTTCGGGGACGGTCAAAGGTCCGTCCGGTGCTTTTGCAATCACGGATCCGTGCCAGAGCAAAGGTGCGCAACTGGCCACGCAGCGGATCGTGGGCCAACAGGTACCATGCATTGTCGATATTGGCCAGGTGGTAGGGATGGACATGGCGTGTCTCAGGGTGGGAGGCCCGCAGGGATCGGTAGGAAAAACCCACTTCCTGACGCTGGACAATCGCCTTGGCCAGGTGTCGGAAGGTTTCAAGATCGGCCGGGGAAGCGCCGGTCACTCGGAAAGAGTAATCGGCTCCCCATTCGCCAAGGTTAAAGCTCACCTCTTCCTTCAGGGCGCCGGTCAGCTTTTGGAAAGCGCTCCCGAGCGTCTTTTCAAACGGTGTCCCGCGGTACTGGGCCAGCACTTTCTGCGCGACAAAAAGGGCAAGAATCTCCCCTTCGCTCACCTGAAGTAATGGGAAGCCTTCGACCGGCTCGGTGTACCGGAAGGTGTATTTTGTGGCGTTGTACTCGATCGGCAGGTTGAGGCGGTCTCGCATGAAATCGAGGTCGCGCTGGATCGTTTTGTAGGAAACCTCGAACTCGCGGCCCAACTGCTGGCAGTTGACCGGCCTATCGTTCATCAGAAGGTCGTGGAGGCGTTGCATCCGTTCCAGCGGGGGGCGGCTGTGGCCGCCCGGAAGGGGGGCAGATTTTTTCTTCATAGGACTCTTAATGTCCTACCCCACGACTCATCCTGCAAGAAAAAAGGAGAAACTCATGGAAACCATCGTACATTGTCGGAACTGTGGGGAGGACAGCAACCGCGCGGACTGGGAGGCAACGCGGCGGTGCTGCGTGCACTGTGGCGAACCCGCCGGAACCATGGCCCGTGGCCTTGAGGCCTTGGCGGCTTTGCGGGAGCGGATGGAGCTGGAGCTTGCCTGGCGCCCGGTGCACGGCCATGCGTAAACCCTTCGCTTGGATGGCGGCGATGGCCGGGGCTGGCTGCACTGGTCTTAGTTTTGGGGTTTCCTCGTTCCTGCCGGAATTGGCCATTTTGGCTGCAGTGGCCGCCGGCTTTTGGTGGCAGGTGGTTCGGGCGGTGGAAGAATAAGGGGGGCAAACATCTATCAGGTTGTCTGCTGGTTATATCTTCCGGAGGAGGACAACCAAGCGACGTATAACTATTGGTATATACTGAACACAACATCTTGTGTTTCACATATAGATTATACACAACATGTTATGTTCAAATAAAAACAACATCAAAACTATTGATTTGCAATGCTTTGTAGTATATTAGTGATCTGTTGAGAATAGATAAATTACCTCAACATTCTTTGAACCTCCTTATCCCTGAGGCGGTCGAATGATTGGTTATATGAGTCTATTGAATAGATTTTTTGTCCCCCTCGTTGTCGCAAGTTCTTGTTCCATGGCGGCGATGGAGTTTAAGGAGGCCCAGATCACAACCATCAAAAACATGGTGGAACATGATCCCGGCACCGGTGCCGCCCCAGCCAAGGTCAATGACAAGATCCATGAAAAATCCAAGGTATCCACCGCCGCCGCCTCCATGGCTGAATTGACCTTTGCGGATACCTCCATCACCAGGATGGGGGCCAACACCCAATTCTCCTTCCAGTCCAAGGAGCGTCTGGTCAAACTTGACCAGGGAACCGTCCTCGTCCACACCCCGCCGGGGAACGGCGGGGCCACCGTGGACTGTGGTGGCGTGACCGCCGCGGTTTCCGGGACCACGTTCATGGCCAGTCGGGATACCGCGGGAAACACCATGTTCGTTTTATTGGAGGGTCAGGGTGGGCTGAAGGTGACCGTCGGAGGCACATCCACCTTGATCCGTCCCGGGCAAGCGGCTTCGGTGGGGGCGGACAGCGTGAAGGAAGCGGCCTCTGCCCCCGCTGACAAATCATCGGCTATGCCGGCATCCTCTCCCGCCACTTCGACTGAGGACAAATCGTCGCAGGGACCGGGCGGCTCCGGTTCCAAAAGCGTTTCCACGTCCGGCGGGGAAAGTGGTGGAACTCCGCCCGCTCCCACCAGTCCCAAGATCCAGGTTTTTGACGTCGACGTCAAA
>RHAF01000039.1 GCA_010028775.1 Verrucomicrobiota bacterium
TTCGAGGCGATAGGTCACCAATTCGGCGTTGGAAAAGGGATCGACCCCGACCAGGTGAAGAAACTCACCCGGATGGGCGGGGAGTGAGGCGACAACCTGGAGGACAGGGCTGGCCTCGCGGACGGAGGAATCGCCTCGGACAACCGGGAGGAGGGATTCGGGAAGACGGAATCCTTGGCCTTCGACGGTGAAGTCAGGCCTGCCGGCCACCAGGTCGAGGGATGCCCGGAAGGATCGGAGGGCGGTCTCATTGACCGTCTGGATGGCCGCGATGGCCGCAACACCCACGGCCAAGGCGAGAAGGTTGAGCAGCGAGAGGGTTTTGTGGCGCGAAAAGTCGCGCCCCCCATGGACGAGAAAAATCCGGAGTGTGTGGAGCCAGTTCAAGGTCAGCTGTGGGAATGGATTCGACCGTCCACCAGGGCGATTCGGCGGTCGGCGGAGGCGGCGACTTCGGGGCTATGCGTCACCAGAACCACGGTGGTTTTTTCCTGACGGGCGAGGCGGGTGATGAGTTCGACGATCGCGGTGCTGGAGGAAGAATCGAGATTGCCGGTTGGCTCATCGGCCAGGAGTACGGTGGGCTGGTGAATCATGGCCCGGGCTAGTGCGGCACGTTGGAGTTGGCCCCCGGAAAGCTGGTGGGGCCGGTGGTGGGAGCGGTCGGCCAAGCCGACGGAGGAAAGGAGATCCTTGGCCCTTTTTCGGGTCAGGTCGCCAATCCGCCCGGAAAGCAGAAGGGGAAGGAGCACGTTTTCCTCCACCGTGAGGGTGGGGAGGAGGTGGAAAAACTGAAAAACGAATCCGATTTTGAGACGGCGTAGCGAGGTGAGTTTGGCGTCATCCAAGGAGTGGAGGGGATGCCCTTCCAGATAGGCCTGACCCGCAGACGGGGTATCGAGGGCGCCGAGGATGTGGAGGAGAGTGCTTTTGCCGCAACCGCTGGGTCCGGTAATGGCGACAATCTCGCCGGGAAGGATTTTCAGGGTAACGCCCCGCAAGGCATGAACCTGGGAATCTCCGGAGGAGTAGGATTTATGAAGATCGCGGGTTTCGAGCATAAAAAAGCGGGTCTACGTGATAAGTTAACAAGTTATGAAAAATGGCATAAATCGAGACAATAAGCAAAAGGCATATCCCTAGTCATCAAGCAGTTTTGAAAACTAAAGTGATATGTGAATAAGTTGGGGAGATTTAAGGTCTTTAGGTGTTTAGTCCTTAGTCGTGGAGGAGACTTTAAAACCTCCAATTTCCCGCGTGGCTAAAGACTAAATAGCTAAACAGCTGGCTAAAACGCCCAGGTAACGGAAAGGGATGGTCCGATGGAGTCGAGGCCGACGTTTTCGTGTTCCGGCTCAGAAAGGCCTCCGTTGGAGATATGCTGGTAGATGGCGGCGAAGTTGACCGACAGTTGCTCGGTCACGGGAATGCGGACGCCGACCCCGATCTCAAAACTGAAGCAAAAATCCTGCCCCTGGGATTCGGGTGCCCCGGTCGCATTGGTGAACATAAAACCGACCCTGGATTCGAGGTAGGGAACGACCGGCCAGCCTTCCTGGATGAAGTTGTAGCGGGGGCCGAAAAGTCCTCCCGTGAACCAAGGATTGGGGCCGTGGATGACGGGAGCATACATCCCACTGAAGAGAAACTCCGTGTTGCCGCGGTTCCAGCCCTCATTGCCAATCTCATCCAACTGCCATCCCACGGTGATCAGTTGGGGGAGGTAGCGGTAGTTGTTGGAGTTTCCGATGGAAAAAAGACCCGCTGTCTCGGCAGAGAGACTGACCACATCCTCGCCGAAAAGCTTCGAGGAGGAGTCGGTCGAATCAACCGATGTGGAGCCTTTGGTGACCTCAGTCCCTGACCAACAAGTTGTCATTAAAGACCAAAAAGTCGCAAGAAAAGTTGCCTTCGAGAGGATCTTTATGGATCCATATGAATTTTTTAATCCATTGATGTACAAAGGCATTCTCATGGTATAGAAAAATCTGTTAGAGCTATCTAGAGAAGATTTTTCTGTTTGGGAATAACTTTTTATATATAAATCTTAAAAAACCTATGAAGAGCATATGGATCACTGGAGGGGGAGGGTTCATTGGATCCAACCTGGTTCTTACGCTTCAGGATCTCTATCCCTCTGCCTCTCTGACAGTTTTGGATGATTTTAGGAGTGGCTCCTTCCCGAACCTAGAGGGATACCGTGGGGATTTTGTGGCGGGAGATATCTCAAGGTTGGATTGGCAGGGGCAGTTTGGAGGTCGGAGGCCCGAGGCGATGTTTCATCTGGCCTCCATCACAGACACGACCCTCTTGGACCAAACGGTTCAGACGCATGACAATGTCGAGGGGTTTCGGCGCCTTTTGGATTACCTGCGGCCGGCCAAAACACCGATCGTCTATGCCTCAAGCGCGGCAACCTATGGCATCCGGGCCGGGGTGAACCGGATCGGGGATCCTTTGGCTCCCGCCAACGCCTACGCCTTTTCCAAGGTCCAACTGGAAAATCTGGCCCGAAAAACCCAGGCCGAGGAGCCGGACTGGCAGATTGCCGGGCTGCGTTATTTCAACGTGTACGGGCCCAGGGAGGGGCACAAGGGCGTGCCGGCCAGCATGGCCTGGCATTTGGCGGGGCAGATGTTGCGGGGGAAACGGCCGAGGATCTTCAAGCACGGGGAACAGAAGCGGGATTTTGTTTACGTGAAGGACATCGTCTCCTTCACCGTGGCGGCGATGAAGGCGGGCAAGAGCGGGGTGTGGAATGCGGGTTCGGGCCAGCCGAGAAGCTTCAACGAGATGGTCGAAGGACTGAACCTTGTTCTGGGGACGAAATTAAAGCCGGAGTATTTTGACTGTCCGTACCCCTTCTACCAGCCCCACACCGAGGCCGACATGTCAGCCACCCGCCGGGATCTAAGGGTGGAGCCTAAATTCAGCCTTGAGAAGGGGCTGGAGGATTATTTCCAGTCCGGATGGCTGACCAAGGGGAGACCCAAGGTTTCCGGCAAAAAGAAAAAGTAAACGCCGGTGCGGCACCGCTTCAGGGTGCGTGGGGGAGAATGGAGACATCCGCTCCGGGAATGGATTCGGTGATGGCTTTTCGCAGGTGCCGGATCTTCTGATCGACCTCGGCCATTTTTAGCTCGGGGTGAAATTCTAAAAAAATCTCCACATAAAGGTGGGGACCGGAGCGGCGACTGCGGATCTTGTGGAGTTTCTCGTAATCGTCGATATGCCGGACCAAGTGATTGAGGATGCGAAGCTGGGTGGTCTCTTCCACGGTGGCGTCGAGCAGGTCGCCCACGGAGGAGGAGGCCATGGCCCAGGCGGCGTGGAGCATAAACAGGACGCCGACGAGGGAAGCGAGCGGGTCCAAATACCAACTCCAGTTTTCGGTGCGAAACAGGTAGGCCACGGCCAAGGCTCCTCCCATGGCGGCGTCAAAGCTGGCTTTGGAAAACCACAGGCTGGCTTGGGATTTCATGATGACGGAGGGTTGCCGTCCGGCGAGAAACCGGGTGCGGAAATAGATTCCGTAGCCGATGAGGGTGTAGAGGCCGAAAATCAGGATCCCAGGGAGGGTTCCATGAGCCATCCGGGGATGGGCCAGATGGACGGAAGCCCGCCAGGAGACAAAGAGGGCGGAGAGCAGCATGATTAGCCCGAGCGTGAGGCTGACGAGGTTCTCCAGTTTCCCGATCCCGTAGGTGAAGCGGTGGTCCGGAGAGCGGTGGACGGCGCGGAGGGTAAGGAAGGCCGCCAGCACGGAGAGAAAATCGGTGAACTCCTTAAGCAGATCGCCGAGGATGGTTACGGAGTTGGAAAAGCAGGCGGCGGTGCCCATGAGGGCAAGATCCAACAGGCAGAAGAGGAGAGCCATGAGCAGGCTGCGTTCGCGGGTGCCGGAATGGGTGGGGGAGGTCATGGCTGAAGCTGGTGAAGAGAAGAGGTTTCGGGTAGAAAGGAAAAGATGAAAATGGGTCGCAACGGATGGCAGGGGATTTTTCCGGGAGCGAAGCCAAGGGTCTTTGCCAAGGGGGAGATCATGGTGGTGGAGGGTGGATTGCCGAAGGAACTACTGGTCATTTTATCGGGGCGGGCTCGGGTCGAGAAGCGGATTCAAGGTCGGGATTCCCTGCTTCTGGCGAGGTTGGGGGCGGGGGAGTTGATCGGGGAACTGGCAATTTTAACCGGAGGTCGGCGTTCCGCCACGGTGGTGGCGGAGGGCAAGGTGAAAGCCCTGGTTATTCCCGCGAAACGGGTCCGGGCCCTGCTGGGAGGCGGGGCCGGGGCCCGGGGAAAATTTCAAAGGCAGATGCTGGAATCGTTGGCCCGGCGGTTGGTGCGATTGCTGGATCGCCTGCCTGTGTACCAAGGGGCTTTCGGGGAGCCCAAAACAGCGGCGGGGTTGCGGTCGGCTCTGGAAAAGATGTACGCCGGTTGGGCGGTTTAGTTAGGCGGTTAGCTGTTTAGTCATTAGCCACACAGCAACCTGAAAAACTTTATTGTCCCCTCCATAACGAACGACGGAATCGTTCATCTTCCCTGTTTCTCCCCTAGCGCCAGACGGTCTGCAACCCACTGCTCGCGGGCTTGGCGGGCGGGATGGAGGGGGTAGCCTAGGGGAATGGCTACCCGAATGGCCGGGCCGAAAGCGGGCGTTTCCGCCCCACCCCGAATGGATCTCACGGAAAGTCTGGGACGGGCCATGCTGCGGGCCCGGACGGTGGAGGACAAACTGGCGAGCCTTTACCGGGCGGGAAGGATTGTCGGCGGGGTCTATCTTGGCAAGGGGCAGGAGGCGCTGAGCGCCGCGGGCGGTGTCAGCCTGAAAAAGGGGGATGTGTTTGCTCCCTTGATCCGTGACATGGCGGGTAGGCTGGCTTTTGGGGAGCCTTTGATTGATGCGGTGAGGACGTACCTGGGCTCCAGGTTGGGTCCGATGAAGGGACGGGATGGAAACATCCATCGGGGGGATCTGACCCGGGGAATCCTGCCGATGATCAGCCATCTTGGGGCGATGTTGTCCGCCACGGCGGGCGTCCTGATGGCCAAGAGAATGCGGGGGGAAAAAGGGAATGTGGGTCTGACCTGTGTCGGAGACGGGGCGACCTCGACCGGATCCTTTCACGAGGGGTTGAACCTGGCCGCCGTGGAGAAACTTCCCTTGGTAACGGTCGTGGCGGACAACGGCTACGCCTACTCCACCCCCAACCAGCGACAGTACGCCTGTACCGATCTTTTGGAGCGGGCGAAAGGCTACGGGATCGAGGGACATGGTCTGGATGGAACGGATCCGGATACCTGTCTTGAGGTGGTGGGACGGGCGGTCAAGAGAGCGCGGGATGGCGCCGGACCTCAGTTGGTGGTGGGTCGCCTGCTCCGGCTCTGCGGTCACGGGGAGCATGACGACGGGTTGTATGTGGACGAGGCCTTGAGAGGCTCGGTCCGAGGGCGCGACTGTCTCGTGGTGATGGAGGAGAGAACGAGGGCGAGGGGACGTGGGAAAGATTGGGAGCGATGGAGGGAGGAGGCACAACGCGAGGTGGACGAGGCGGTGGCGAAAGTTTCGGCGGAGCCCGTACCCGACCCCTTTGAGGAAACCTGGCGGGCCACGGCCACGACGGGTGCGACCGAGGCCCTGGAAGAGGAATGAGCGTCACCTACCTCGAGGCGATCCGGGCAGCCCAGGAAAAAGCGCTACGGGACGATCCCAAGGTTTTCATCTATGGCCAGGATGTGGGGCGTTTTGGCGGAGCCTTCAAGGCGACGAAAAACCTGGCGGAAAAATTTCCGGGAAGGGTGATGGACTCCCCCATCTCCGAGGATGCCATGGTGGGAATGGCGGTGGGGGCGGCGATGGACGGGATGCGTCCGGTGGTGGAGATGCAGTTCGCCGACTTTTCCACCGTGGGTCTGAACCAGGTTCTCAATCATGCGGCCACGACCTACTGGCGTACTGGGAAGCCCTGCCCGATGGTCCTGCGGTTGCCCTCCGGCGGAACCCCGGGCAGCGGCCCATTCCACAGCCAGTCGATGGAGACGATTTACTCCCACTATCCGGGTCTGGTGGTGATGACCCCGGCGACGGTGGAGGACGCCTACAGCATGCTTTTGGAGGCGATCGGCATGGAAGATCCCGTGATTTTTTGCGAACACAAGCTGCTCTACTACCATCTCAAGGCCGAGGCTCTGCCGAACGAGGCGGTTCCCGCGTTCCGGGCCCGGGTGGCAAGGCCGGGCCGGGATGTGACCTGCGTGGCCTACAGCGCAATGTTGCATGAGGCCGTGGCGGCGGCAGAGGAACTGGCGGCCGAGGGGTACGAGACGGAAGTGGTGGATCTTCGGACGGTGAAGCCCCTGGATACGGACACCATTTTGGGCAGCGTGGCTCGGACCGGAAGATTGTTGGCGGTGGGGGAGTCCTGGCCATGGGGAGGTGCTTCGGCCGAGGTGGTGGCGCGGGTGGCCTCCGAAGGTTTTGAGTTGTTGGATGCTCCGCCCAAACGGCTGAATGCGAAGGACACGCCGATTCCCTACCATCCAAATCTCTGGGCAGCGCACCGTCCAACCGCGGTGCGGATTGCGGCAGGGCTTCGGGAAGTGCTCAGGTACTGATTGATGAAGTGAAGTTTAGCGTTCGCGGGAAGTTGGAATGTGTGCGACAAATTTCGTTTAATCCGTGGGGATGCCGGGTACGGTGAGCGGTTTGCCGTTGTCTTTCGGCCCAAGTTTAAGAAGAAATGGAACGGCGCTTACGGCCCATTGTTGGGCGCTCGGGTAGAGGGAAGCGGATTCTTTGCCAAAGCAGTCTTGGAGCATCTCGGTGTTGATGATCCCGGGATTGAGGGCGACCGCGGCCATTCCGGCGGGAAGTTCCTGGGCCAGGGAGGCGGTCAGGCCCTCCACGGCGTACTTGCTGGCGCAGTAGCCGGAAACTTCCGGAGAGGTGGATCGACCCCAACCCGAGCTGAAGTTCACGATGACGCCTTTCTTGGCTTTCACCATGGCCGGCAAAAAGGCACGAAGGACATTGGCCAATCCCTTCACGTTCACATCGATCACCTGATTGAAGCGTTCAGCGGGAACCTGCCAGAACGGCCCGTTGGGATGAATGACCGCCGCATTGTTCAGCAACAAGTCCGGGGCCCCGTGTTTCGGAATCACCTGGCCAGCCCATGTTTCGACTGCTGAGGCATCTGCCACATCCACGGTCGTGAAAAAGTGCCGGGAGCCAAACTCTTTCTGAATACTGGAAATGGCCGTGGTTTTCCGGGCACAACCGACCACGGTGTGGCCGAGAGAAACAAAGGAGCGGACCATGGAGAGGCCCAGGCCCTTGGAGCAACCGGTTATCAGGATTACGCGGGAAGCCACAAATTTAGATTAAGATGAGGATTAAGATTAGGTTTAAGAAAAAGTTAGGATTGTGGACGGAATTGTAGGCAGAGCCAGCGGCCGAGGCGGCCACGACGTTCCAGGCTCCAACCGAGATGCCGGGCAGTGCGGAGGATGGAGTTTGCCTGGCCCCGCAGGATTCCGGAGAGAATCAGCGTGGTGCCCGCCCGACGGTGCCGGTCGAGCCTGGGCAGGAGATGCAGAAGGAGCACGTCGTAAAGGTTGGCGAGGATGAGGTCGGCCGGTGGGAGCGGGGCGCGGAGAGCGTTGGCCTGACGGAACGAGGTTCGCGTGGTGAGGCGGTTCAATTTGGCGTTACGGATCGATTCGCGGACCGCGGATTCATCATGGTCCCAGCCCTTCGCCCAGGCTCCCAAGCGGGCCGAGGCAAGGGCGAGAATTCCCGAACCGCATCCCAGATCCAGCACCGCGGGGTTCTTTTTCCGGATACGGGACAAATAACGTGTCAGATAACGAAGACAGAGGTGGGTGGTGGCGTGCTCGCCCGTGCCAAAAGCCGGCCCGGCACGAATCTTCAGTCGTGGAATAGGCCGGTCCTTTGCGGGGAGGGAGCGGGAATCACTGGTGACGATCAGGCTTTGTCCGACCCGAAGGTAAAAGGGGGAGGAGGGCCGGAAGTTGATTTTGCGAACCCTCCCACCGTGGATCTTTTGCAGCCGACGGAGCGGAAGAGGGTTGGGGGAGTAGATCTGAAGGATAGGGGTTTGACCCGGGCGTTCCAGGACGGCTGAGGGCAGCGTGGGTTTCCAACTGGTTAGCGGGCGAGTCTCAAGGGCATACATCGCTGGTTTAGGTTTAAGTTGAGGTTTAGGTGAAAATCAGACGCACGGAATTTTCAGGCTCACTTAAACCTAATCCTAAACCTAAAACACCGTTTCGGCGGGGCGCTAGCCCAGTGCAGGAACAGAGGCGAGGAGGCGCCGGGTGTAAGGATGGGCGGGCCGGGTGGTGATGGCCTCGGAGGATCCTTCCTCCACAAGTTTCCCGTGTTCTAGAACGGCAATCTGGTCGCTGACGTGCTCGACCACCGCGAGGTCGTGGGCAATGAAGAGGTAGGTGAGGTCGAACTTCTCCTGAAGATCCATCAGCAGGTTGACGATCTGGGCCTGGACGGAGACGTCGAGGGCACTAACAGGTTCGTCACAGATGATGAACTCAGGCTCCACGGCAAGGGCGCGGGCGATGCCGATGCGCTGTCGCTGGCCCCCGCTGAATTCATGGGGGAAACGACGTGCATGGGTGGGGTCGAGCCCGACCAGCTGGAGAAGTTCCGCCACGCGGGAGGCGCGGTCGGAGGCGGACATTTTCGGAAAATGAATCTCAAGGGGCTCAGCGAGGATGGTGCCGATGCGAAGGCGGGGGTTGAGGGAGTTGTAGGGGTCCTGAAAGACCATCTGGATTCTTTTCCGGTAGGGGCGAAGGCCGGAGCCTTCGAGCGAGGTGATCTCCTGCCCGTCATAGACAGCGGACCCGGAGGTGGGGTCGATCAAACGGACGAGGACCCGACCCAAGGTGGTTTTGCCGGAACCGCTCTCCCCGACCAAGCCGAGGGTGGATCCCTTGTCGATCTTGAGGGAGACGTCATCGAGGGCCTTGACCACCCCGGTTTGGCGTTGGAGGAGACCCGACTTCACGGGGAAGTGGACGGAGAGGTTGCGGATTTCGACGAGGGGTTTCATAAAAAAAGCGGATTAGGATTAAGATGAAGTTGTGTTGGAATGTTCATCGGGCGACGAGCTGGGAGCGGTCGATGGAGGCGAGGCGTTTGGTTTTCTGGCCGAGGCGGGGAATGCAGTCGAGGAGGGCCTTGGTGTAGGGATGTTGGGGGGCGCGGAGGATTTCCTTCACCGGCCCCTGCTCCACCAGTTTTCCGTCAAGCATGACCAAGACCCGGTCGGCAAAGTTTGCCACGATACCGAAATTATGGGTGATGAGGAGAACAGACATGCCGAGTTTTTGCCGCAAATCACGGAGTAGATCGAGGATCTGGGCCTGGATGGTGACATCAAGGGCGGTGGTGGGCTCGTCGGCCACCAGCAGTTTGGGCCGGCAGGCAAGGGCCATGGCAATCATGGCGCGTTGCTGCATGCCCCCGGAAAGTTGGTGGGGATAGTCGCGGGCCCGCAGTTCGGGATCGCGGATGCCGACCAGTCCGAGCAACCGGGCCACCTCTGCCCCGACATCGGGAAGATCGGGCTGATGAAGGTGAAGGGCCTCGGAGATCTGGAACCCGATGGAAAACACCGGGTTCAGGGAGGTGGAAGGTTCCTGGAAGATGTAAGCCAGTTTGCCGCCCCGGGCCTGGCGGAGTTCGGATTCGGGGCAGGTGAGAAGATCCGTGCCGTCCTGCCAGAGAACCTTGCCGGAGAGGATGCAGGCGGGGGGAGGCGGGGTGAGCCGGGTGAGGGCAAGGGCGGCGGTGGTTTTTCCCGAACCGCTTTCCCCAACCACGGCGACGGTTTCACCGGGTTCGATGGCGAAGGTGAGCTGGTCGACCGCGGTGACGGGTTTGGAGCCGGAGTCGAAACGAACCGTTAGGTTTTGGACGTCTAAAAGAGGCATGGTTCGTTGGGGATTAGGATGAAGAGGAAGTTGAGGTCATTCTCATTTTCCGGGAAGGCGAAAACGGGGGTCGACCGCGTCGCGCAAAGCATCGCCGAAGAGGTTGAAGGCGATCACGGTGACGATGATGGCGGCTCCGGGCGTGAGGAGCCACCAGAAGTTCAGCATGAAGATTTTAATATCCTGGGCCTGACCGAGCATCAAACCCCAAGAGGAGGAGGGTTCCTGGATTCCCAGGCCGAGAAAGCTGAGGGCGGCCTCGCCGAGGATGTAGCCGGGGACGCTGAGCGTGGCGGCAACAATGAGATAACTGAAGGTGTTGGGCAGTAGGTGCCGGAAAAGAATGGTCCAGGGGCGTTGACCGAGGATGTTTGCGGCCAGAATGAAGGGCCGCTCCCGCAGGGAGAGAACCAGGCCGCGAACCACCCGGGCAGTGCCCGCCCAGCCCAAGGCCGAGAGGATGACCACAATCATGAGAAAGGTGGCATCCGAGGGAAGTCGGGAGGAAAGGGCGGCCCGCAGGGCGAGCAGGAGGTAGAGGCCGGGAACGGCCATGAGAAATTCGGTCAGCCGCATGGCGAGGGAATCGGCCCAACCGCCCAGATAGCCGGCCAGGCCCCCAATGGTCAGTCCGAGGGCGCTGGTGAGGGCGACGCCGACCAGACCGATCCCCAGCGAGATACCCGAACCATAAAGCAATCGGGTGAAGACATCGCGTCCGGTGGAGTCGCTGCCGAGGAGATAGACGTAGGCGGGGGAGGAAACACCGAAGAGGTGCCGATCGCAGGGCAGGAGCCCGAAAAGTTTGTAAGGGATCCCCCTGGGGAACCATTCCAGAGGGGCGACTTGGCCGGGGACGGGCTCGTAGGTGGCGGTGGAGGGGTCGACCAGTTTGTAGAGCCGAACGCAGA
>RHAF01000040.1 GCA_010028775.1 Verrucomicrobiota bacterium
AGGCGCCTTTTCCTGCAACGTAACCCAAGCGCTTGATGAGCGGGTCGGCCTCACCGCTTCGAGCTGGGGTCAAAAGCCCGCCCCGGGATGAGGAACCCGCCCACTTCCTCCACCGAGACCCGCACCGACTTCTCCGGTGACGGCTCCCAAAGGCTGGAGGTGGGGGGGAGATTGGCCCCCTGCAGGGCCCACCAGGTCAATCCCTCGGATAGATCGATCTTTGGCATGACCACCCGTTTGCCCCCCTTTATGGCCGCTTGGAGAATTCCCCGCGTTTCGGGTTCATCGGGCAGGGCGAGATAGAGGGCGACCGTTTCGGCTGCTGCCCACAAGGCGTGACTCAGGACCGCATCCTGGATTTTTTTGGAGGCTGACTCCCTGGCCGGTTTGTCCAAACCTGCGATTTTCAGGCGGATTTCCTCACGCAGCGCCACTTTCCGATGATGACTCACATGGGCCACAATGCCCGAATCGGCCGCTTCGGCCAACTCCGGTGAGAGGGTTGCCCGCCCCCACGTTTCCCACCAATCTGGAAATATTGAGCCATCGTGCGACCCATCCTAGGAAGCGCCCCCGCCCGCACCGCTTCATCACCGACGTCCTGTTGCCGGCCCTTTTCTCCCGAAAACGGGGCCACCGCACCCAAACCCCCCCCATCTTTCCCAAGTTGCGCCACGGCCAGATCTCCATCACCTGGATCGGGCACGCTTCTTTTTTGATCCAAGGGCCGCACGGCAACATCCTGGTCGACCCCAACTGGGCCAACTGGCTGCTGGTCGTCCGGCGCCTGCGCCATGCCGGATTGGCCCATCACCATCTCCCCGACATTGATTTGGTTCTGATCACCCACGCCCATTTTGATCACCTCAATCGCCGCAGCCTTCGCCGGATCGCGGCCAACCAGCCCATCGTGGTGCCCTCGGGGGTCGGCGACCTGGTCCACGGCATCGGGTTTGAAAAGGTCTACGAGATGAAGTGGTGGGAGCGCCTCCGTTTCCCCTCAGCCGCCATCACCTTCGTTCCGGCGAAGCACTGGGGGGCCCGCAAGGTCACGGATCACCACCGCGGTTACGGCGGCTATGTCATCGACCTGGGGGTTCGCTCCGTCTACCACGCGGGCGACTCGGGCTACTTCGAGGGGTTCAAGGAGATCGGGAAAAAATTAAAGCCGGAGATCGCCCTGCTCCCCATCGGGGCCTACCACGGACCCAAATTCGGCGAAAATCACCTCGACCCGGAACAGGCGATGCGTGCCTTCGACGATCTTCGCGCAAAGGTTCTGGTTCCCATGCACTTCGGCACCTACCGGCTCAGCTACGAGCCCCTCCACGAACCTCCCCAGCGCTTGATGCAGGCGGCCACCCTTTCCGGAAGGCTCCCCGATGTGCGCTTCCTCGTGGAGGGGATGCCGACCCTATTCTGATCCGCTTTTTCCGCCCCAACCCGCCTCGGCGGTCGGCCGGGCGTAGGCCACCAACCGTCCCCGGTGGGTGACAAAATTGAAAAAGTTTTTCGCGTTTCCGCAGGGTGCGTTCGGGTCGAAGGCGTAGACATCCACGCCCCCTCCACGCTCGCCATCATGCCGTTGGGAGGAACCGGCCATCATCGCCTGCCCGTTCTTTTTTCTTCCGAGATAGATCATCACGTGGCTGATCGGGGGATCCCGCGGAACATCATAGGTCCACTCCCAGAAAAGCAGGTCCCCGCTCCGCATCGAGGTGAGCAGCCGGTCCTGATCCACGGATCCGTCCGCTTTCCACGGGACCGGGCGAACCTTGTTTTTTTTCCTTAGGACGACGTACTGGTCGGAGGCCGTGCGGGGAAGGTTGATCCCGAAAACTTTCCAGACGATGTAGCGGATGGTGTTGGAACAATCCATCGTGATGACATAGGGATGCCCCGGCGGCTGCCATGACTGGGAATAGGCCAGATTCTGGGCCGCCAACCAACGGCAGGTCTCCACCAGCTTCTGATGTTGCTCGGGCGTAGCCGTGGCATGAACGGATCCAGCCAGTGAACCCATGGTTCCCAACACCAGTCCCGCATAACGCATGAAAGACATGGCTTTTCTTCGCAAACTGCTGACCGACCGCAAGTCCTGACCGATTGAAGCAAGCCTCATGACCGCTCACCCTACTCCAGCCTTCTCATGCAACGGTCGATCCAGCAACTCGTGGCGGTTTTTATCCTCCTGACGGCCATTGCGTGGTGGATCACGGGTCGAGTCACCTTTTCCCACTCCGTGCGGGAATTTTTCTTGGGAGAGGAAGAGACCTCCATTCAGACGGATTCTTCACCGGGGGACCAGGAGAAAGCAAACATCGAGAAGGCTGTCGCTGAACTTCCCCCACCCCCGGCAGAACACAGCCCGGAGGTAGCCGAACTGATCTCCCGGCTCGCCGAACTCCAAACCATACCCGCCATCCTCGCGAATGCGGTCCAGAGGGACCGGGAAACACCCCAGGAGCAAACGCCACCGGCATGGAGCGACGTGGAAGTGCAGGCCTTGCGGGACTACCAAGCCAAGTTCCGGCAAGCGTGGGAACCCTTTTTGTCCGGTCCAGCACCGAATTGGGCCAAGTATCCGGATTCCGCCATCTTTTTTCGCTCCCATTTTCCTCCGATGAACAATTTCTTTCGGGATATTCTTTGCTACGGATTCTATGAGGCGGAGCAGCCACCAAGCTGGGATGGTGAGACCGAAACCCAACCGGAGTTTTATCTTCGGCTATTTCGACAAACCACCACTCTTGGAGCGTTGCGTTTTGGAGGTCTGAGCGGGTGGTCCGCCAGCGACATGATGAGCGGAGCCAAGTTAAGCGAGGAGATGATTCGTAAATCGGATTATTTTTTTTCGCCCCAATCGAAAAATCCGGTGGAGCTACTTCCGTTGCCCCCCCCTCCGCCCACGGTCGCAACCTTGCGGGAGGGACTAAAAACCGACCGGGCAGTTTTTTTGGAAACAGCGAAATACCTCGAATCCCTACCGCCTCAAACCCCTGCCAAAATTGGTTTAACCCGCCTCCTTGGAGATGAGGTCGATGCCAACTGGTTTGTTATTCACCTGAAGGATCCAAAGACCGTCAGGGACCTGGCCGCGATCCTGCGGCAGGGAGCGGATCAGATCGGTCTCCTGGAACAAAAAACCTACCTCTCCGGTCCGGCATGGCGCCAATGGCTTGCCGGAGACCTTAACGACGGACTCAGCCCCGCACTAAGGGATGCCCTTGAGGGGATGAGGGAGTTTGAGGAAACCACCATGCGCTTTCAGGTTTCATTGGCTTTTTTGCAGGCCTCCGCGGGTTACCGAACATTGGGTCTGGAGGGCATGAGAAACATTCCCGATCCAGCGCGCCCCGGATCGTTTCTGACGGTCACCAACTCCTCGACTGGAATCACCCTTTCCTCGGCCCTGCAAAACAACGAAGGCGAGAATTATAGCTTCTCCTTCGAACCCCTTCCCAATCCCTAGTCCAATAGCTGAAAGAATCTTTCGGGATGCCCCAAGTCGGTAAACACGGCATCCGCCCCGCATTCCCTCAGGGCCTTTTCTGAAAACGAACCCGTGGCCACGGCAATCGCCTTGGCCCCGATCGCCCGCGCGCAGGCCACGTCATGCGGTGTGTCGCCGATGATAAAGATCCTCTCCGGTGGAAATTCCTCGCCATGCCGTTCCATGGCGCGACGTTGCGCGTGTGGGCCCAGCTCGTTGCGGATCGCTGAGTCGTCGGCAAAGGCACCGAATTCGAAAAAATGATTCACCCCGTACCGGGTCAGCTTGAGTCGCGCCCCTTTCTCAATGTTGCCCGTCAAAAGCGCCTGGACGATATCGGAACGGCGGTGCCCCTCTTCAAGGATCCCCATCACCCCGGGGTGCAACCCTCCATTGCGCCGCGGCAACTCCTCCGCCAACAGTTCCGCGTAGACGTCAAGAAAACGGGCGATTTCATCCGGTCCGTTGGGCCGGTCAGCCTGGGCCAACAATTGCTCCACGATCCACCGGTCGGTCCTCCCCGCAATCTCGAGGCCCGACAACCCGTGGTTGAATCCGTGAATTTTCTCCATCGCCCGCCCCAAGGCAGTCTCGCCGGCCTTGCCGGTGTGTAAAATCGTCCCGTCGATGTCCCAGAGCAGGAGTTTTCTGGGTCTCTGCCCCGGGCTCTTCACATCCCCATCACGCTGTAACCGGAATCAACGTAAAGCGTTTGACCGGTGATTCCCGCCCCACCGTCCGAGGCAAGAAACACGCCCATCGCACCCAACTCCTCCAGGGTGATGTTTCGCTTGAGCGGCGCGTGCTGCTCGTAATGGGCGAGCATCGCCGAGAATCCGCTGATTCCCCTTGCCGCTAGGGTGTTGACCGGGCCCGCGCTGATGGCGTTCACCCGGATCTTTTTCGGACCCAGGTCGTAGGCCAAATAACGCACGCTGGCCTCCAGCGCCGCCTTGGCCACGCCCATGACGTTGTAATGCGGCACAACTTTTTCCGCCCCGTAATAGCTCATCGTCACCACGCTTCCCCCGGCGGTCATCAGGGGGGCGGCGACCCGGGTCACCGCCACCAGGGAGTAGGCACTGATGTCATGCGCCACACGGAAAGCCTCCCTCGAGGTGTCGAGAAAATTGCCCTCCAAAGCCTCCTTCGGGGCAAAGGCCACGCTGTGCAGCAGCAGGTCCACCTTGGGAGTCTTGCCTTTTACAAATTCGAAAAATTTGACGATGTCCTCGTCCCGGCTGACATCACAGGGGGCCACCGGAGTGTCCGCGCCAAAGGTGGCCGCCAACTCCTCCACGTTCTCCTTCAACCGCTCGCCCTGGTAGTTGAAGATCAATCTGGCTCCGGCATCCGCCCACGCCTTGGCGATTCCCCAGGCGATGCTGCGCTTGTTGGCCACGCCAAAAACCACCGCGACTTTTCCCTGCAGGGATGGACTGCTCATGCCCACCAAGGTGCCCTTGCCCCCGCCCCTCTGTCACGCCCGGACTCACTCTTCCATGGACTGATCTTCCCCTCCTGCTACGAAGGTCTGGTGTTGACGCAAAACCTGCACCTCGGTTGGATCGCCTTTGGACCGCTGGTCCTCATTCTACTGGCGACCGACCTGATTCTTTTCCATCGCGACCCCCGCCCCGTGGATCTGAAGCGATCCCTCCAGGCCACCGCGGGGTGGGTCGCCCTAGCCACCGCCTTCGGTGGATTGATCCTCTTCACCCTCGGGGTTCACCCCGCCATGGAATTTTTCACCGGATACATCGTTGAACTCTCCCTCAGCGTCGACAACGTCTTTGTTTTCGCCGTTTTGCTGCGCTACTTCGCCGTGCCGGAGAGGGCGCAGTTTCCCGCCCTCTTCTGGGGCATCATCGGGGCCCTTTTTCTCCGGGCCGTCTTCATCTTCACCGGCATCGCCCTGATTAACCGTTTCCACTGGCTCATCTATGTCTTCGGGGCCCTGTTGATCTACACCGGGATCAAACTTCTTCGCGGAGGCGACGAAAAGGTCCAACCGGACCAAAATCCCCTCGTCCGCCTGGCCCGCCGGTGGATGCCCGTCACCCCGGAATTCCACGGCAGCCGTTTCCTCGTGCGCCAGTCCCACTCCCACCGGTTGTCGGCCACCCCGCTTTTCCTCGTGCTCATCGCCTTGGGGACGACCGATCTCGTCTTCGCCATCGATTCCATCCCGGCCATCCTTGCCATCACCCGTGATCCTTTCATCGTTCTTACCTCCAACGCCTTTGCCGTGCTCGGCCTCCGCGCCCTTTACTTCGCCATCGCAGGCCTGCTCAAACTTTTCGCCTACCTCAACATCGGGTTGGCTGTCATTTTGGCCTTCATTGGGACAAAAATGATCCTCTCCGCGTGGTATCACCTCCCGATCCCACTGACATTAGGCTTTGTTCTGGCGGTTCTCGCAATTTCCATCCTGGCTTCGATACTTCACCCTCCCCCCAGACAAGATCCCGTCCGAGATAGTTGATAGTCAACTGTTTGCCATCATCCCTGTTGGGCAGGTTGACGAACCGCCCTCCCTTACTAACCTATAAGCATGCCTCAGGTCGTTGACTTGACCCAGGCCATTGCCAAAAAAACCTTCCACCAGAAGGCTCGTTTTCGGCTCGGCCTCTTTGGAACCCTTGTGGTCTCCAACCTTCTCTGGTTGGCGCTCTTCGGGGTGGCCGTCTTTTCCCTCATTGGGGTGACCCGCTTCTCCGCCGCCCTCTCCAAAAGTTATCTGGAGGAAAAATGGACATCCCTGCAGAACCGCCTGGCTCAACGACGGGAGTTGGAGGAGCGCGACATGAGGATTGCCCGCCTGATTGCCTCCCAGAGTTCCTCCACCACCGACATCCTCGGTCTGGCAACCCGTATCTCCAAGATTCTCGATTCGGCCAACGGCCGGCAACGGAAGTTCCTCGAAAACGCCATCCCCGAGGCCATGACCATCCAGACCGCCACCCAGATCCCCGCCTCCGCCGTCTTGGCCATGGCCATCTTCGAATCCGGTTACGGCAATAGTATCCTCGCCAAGGAATACAACAATTACTTTGGCATGAAGGCTTTTGACAGCTGGACGGGACCCCGCGCCCTCAACATGCCCACTCGTGACAGCGGAGTCGACACCACCGCCGACTTCCGGGCCTATCCCAACCTCGCCGCGGGGTTCAAGGGGTATGCCGAGTTTCTTCTCTCCAATGATCGTTACCGAAAATTTGTCGGAGAAAAGTCAGGCCTGAAATTCGTCTCAGGCATCCTGGCCTCGGGTTACTGCCCCGACCCTGACTACCTCACCCACATCCGCGATATCATCCAGAAACACGGCCTGAACGAACTGGATGCCGCCCTCGAGACCATCGTGGATAACAAGGAATCCGTCGCCGACACCCTGCCCGCCACCCAGACGGCGGCCGGCGCCCACTAAGACCGTTTACCCCCCCGTGCCGTCGGCACAGGAAATCGTGGCCCCGCCCGCCGGCTTGACCTCCAAAAGAAGATAACGCCACTGCCCGGTGGGGCTTTTATCGGCCCGTAGCACCACCTTGGCCACCCCCCGGTTCCCCATCACGCTGAAATCCAGATGCGCTGTTCCCCGGTCCGGCAGATCCTCGATTTCGCCCGTCACCGACCAACCCACCCGGACCGGCTCCCCGATCGCCTCCGCCACCCGACGATCCGTGCCTACCCGCCGAACCGCCTCCTGCATGACCTCCGTCTTTTTCAACATCGCATAGCTCATATGCAGCGTCGCCAATCCGATTCCAAACACCCCGGTCACCACCCCCGCCAAACCAAGAACCACCCACCGGCGTGCCTTTTTTTCCCATGCCATCAACTCAGCCTGGCTCATCAGACGGGAACTCATGTTTCCTACTCTGGTCGACCCTCCGCAACCCGTCCATCCCCACTCTCGCCCCCTGCCCCGTTTCCGACTACGATTTCGTAACTTCATGCTGAACCTCGAATCTCTGACCACTCTCTGCCAAAAGCATTCCGCCGACCTTCAAGCCCGGGTGGCCGAATGCCGAATTCGCGACCAGACGTTCCATCTTCGGGACGCCCCCCATCTGATGGGCGTAATCAATCTCAGTCCCGACTCCTGGTATCGCGAAAGCGTCGTGCTCTCCACCGAGGCCGCAATGGAAAAAGCACGGCGCCTGCGGACCGAGGGCGCCCACCTCATTGATCTGGGGACGGAGTCCACCCTCGCCCATGCCATCCGCGTCGATCCGTTATCCCAATCACAAAAACTTCTCCCCATCGTCCAAACCCTCTCCCGGGAGGGAATTTTACTTTCCGTGGAGACCTACCACCCTTCCACCGCCCGGGATTGCCTGGAAGCGGGTGCTGCGGTTCTCAATCTGACCGGCACGCATCCGTCCGACGAAATTTACCGCATGGTCGCCGATCACCAGGCCGGTATTGTTCTCTGCTACGTTCAGGGGTCAAACGTGCGTGAAGTCGGTGATTTTGTCCGTTCGCCGGACCACGCCCGGACCCTGAAGGAGTATTTCCAAAAGGAGATCGACCGAGCCACCTCCGCCGGAATTCGTGCCATCTGGATCGATCCGGGCCTCGGTTTCTACTACCGCAACCTGCAGGACAGTGCCGATCGGATCCGTTACCAGGCGGAAACCTTCCTTCATTCCTTCCGGTTGCGCACCCTGGGTTGGCCGGTTTGCCACGCCCTGCCGCACGCTTTTGAGTTTTTTCAGGAAGAGGTCCGTTCCGCCGAAGCCCTCTTTGCCGTTCTCGCGATCCTCGGGAAAACGGACCTTCTTCGCACCCATGAGATTCCCAAAGTTCGCGCCGTGGCGCGCACCCTCGGGGTGCTTTCATGAAGAACTTCCCCGCCCGAACGCCTCTGGCCCTGATCACCGGCGCATCGCAGGGACTGGGGGCACATCTGGCACGGGAGCTTGCTTTGGACGGCTTTCGGGTTCTGGTTCACCACCGCCGCAACCGGACCGGGGCCCTCCGCCTCGTCTCACAAATCAGGTCTTTGGGGGGGGAGGCGGAGGTCGTCCAGGCGGATCTCGCCCGCCCGGCCCAGATCGATCGTCTATCCGCCTACCTTCGAAAAAAATTCGGCCGGCTGGACCTTTTGATCAACAATGCCGGCACCTACCGGCCCACCCCCCTCCTCCGCACCTCCCCGGGCGACTGGCGGGAAGGGTTGGAGAGCACCGCCACCGCCACCTTCCACACCATCCGTGGAACCCTCTCCCTTTTTTCCCGTTCCGGCGGCCGCATCATCAACCTCGGGGATTCGGCCTGCGACCGCCTTTCCGCCCGTAAAATGTCTCCGGGCTACCATTTGGGTAAAATCGGCGTTCTTTTGCTGACCCGCTCCCTTGCCCCGGAACTCATCCGCAAGAAAATCACGGTGAACTGCATCTCTCCGGGATATCTGGAAAACAGCATCCAACTTCCCAAACCTTCCTCTTTACCAGGGGGCCGGGTGGTCTCTTTGGACGAGGTTCTGGCCGCCGTCCGCTACCTGATCTCCACGGAAGCCTCCCAAGTCACTGGCACAAACCTGATTCTCTCCGGGGGGTGGAATCTTTGAATCGCACCGCCACGACACCCGCTTAACTGGCAGTCCGGCAACCGGCCCTCCAAAGAGGTTGCCAACCCAGCCTCCGCAACTTTGCGTTGCTCACTCTTTTGTTTCTTCTCTCTTTCCTGCCTTCCGGCCAACGTCCCGCCGGAAATCCCCTTCTGAGCGGCTCATCCTCGCACACATTGTAGATTTGCCTTTTTTTTCCCAAGACCAGACCCACCGCCCGGGCTGCGTCCTTCACCTGGACCACGTTCACCCATCGTTCCGGGCCTTCTTGGCTTTGCCGCTGTTCCCTGCCAGGCCCGTAAATTCCCCCGCAACGCAAAACCGATCCGCCCACACCCAGGGCCGACCTCTCCGCCTCCACCATAGCCATCGAGCGCTCGTCATGTCTGGCGATGGGAGAGTCCTCGTCCACCCAACCCCCGTCCGCCTCGGCGTACACCGAGGTGGACGAAATATAGATCAATGGCACACCCCGCTCCGCCGCCCAAACCGCTGCCCGCTGGGCCCCATGCCGATGCATTTCGTTGAAGGCTGATTCCTCGCCACGGGAGGGACTCAGCGACCAGACCAACCCCTGCCACCGGCCAACAAGCCCATGCCAAAAAGTGGAATCGACCGCATCGGCTTGGACCACCCCGGAAAATTCGCCCCTCAGAAGCTCCGCTGATTTTTCAGACCGCACCACCGGCACCACCAACCAACCTCCGGCCAACGCCTCCCGGGCCACTGCACCACCCAAAAAACCGGCCCCTACCACCAACAGGCGAGGGGTCCCGATATCAGGGTGGCTGGATTTCACCCCGGAATCCGTCTAAAAAGAATGGTGGGACGAGTGGCGGAGTGGTTGAACGCGGCGGTCTTGAAAACCGCAGACGCCGAAAGGCGTTCGTAGGTTCGAATCCTACCTCGTCCGGCGCCTAGCCCCTCAGGTGGTAATGCCCGGGGCCGACTTTGCGCAGACCCTGGATCTTTTTCACGTTCTGGTAAAACCAGGTGTCCAGTCTCTGCCTCTGGATGTTCAGCTTTCCGGCCAAATCCTTGATTTTC
The DNA here is from genome assembly GCA_010028775.1 of Verrucomicrobiota bacterium. Classification (GTDB taxonomy): domain Bacteria; phylum Verrucomicrobiota; class Verrucomicrobiia; order Methylacidiphilales; family Verrucolacustridaceae; genus Verrucolacustris. Next base: position 10,113 of record RHAF01000040.1, read on the forward strand.
AGACCGGTCTTCCCAGATTTCTTCAGGTGAGACAGGATGACATCCCTCAAGCCCCCGCGGCGCGCAAACTTGCGACCGGTGCCTCGACGGCCGGCCGGACGCCCCCTCTTGGCAGGACGCCCGCGACGGCGACCGCCCCGGGCAATCCGGTTGGCTCCCCGGGCCACGGCGGAAGCACCCGCCCCCACAACCTTGGCCACCGAACGCTCCACCTTGAGCAGTTTCTTTTCAAGACTTTCCTTTTTCCGCAACAGTTTGATGATGCGGCCGAATTCCGTTGCTGTGAGTTTTGTTAGATCCATATGTTAGAAATTCTAACGATCTATCTGACGAATAGCCATAAAAAAAATGTCCCGCCGGGGATATGTTTCCCCGACGGGACAGATTGCTTTTTTACCCCAAGGCTGGAGCCCCGGAGCGGAAAAACTTATTTAACGTGTTTGCTGGCGTATTTCGTCAGCTCAAACATGTTGGCCGAGCTTTTTCCTCCAAAGAGGGGCTTGAACAACTCGTCTGCGTGGATCATCCGCTTGTTCTT
>RHAF01000005.1 GCA_010028775.1 Verrucomicrobiota bacterium
CTGCACGATGCCCGCGCCACGATCATTCCTGCCGCCGCGATTCCCATTTCGATTTTGGGAACCTTCGCCCTCCTTTACCTCCTGGGATACAGCGTCAACATCCTGACCCTCCTCGCCCTTGTCCTGGCCATCGGCATCGTGGTCGATGACGCCATCGTGGTGCTGGAAAACATTATCCGCCACATCGAGGAAGGCATGAAACCTTTCGAGGCCAGCTTGTTGGCCATGAAGGAAATCACCGGGGCCGTGCTCGCCATCACCGCCAGTTTGATCGTGGTCTTTCTTCCCATCGCCTTCCAGTCCGGCACCACCGGTATTCTTTTTCGGGAGTTCGCCATCGCCCTGGCCGGATCGGTCGCCATCTCAGCCTTTGTCGCCCTCACCCTTAGTCCAGCCCTTGGGGCACATTTTCTCCGCCCCACCTCCTCGGTTGCCTCCGCCTTCGCCCGCAGAATCGACCAGTTTCTTCATCGCCTCGCCGCTGCCTACTCGGACAGTCTGGGTAAAGCCCTTCGCTCTCCCTTCATTCTCGTCGGCCTCGGGGCGGGAATTCTTGGACTGACGATTCTCCTTTACCGGGCGATCCCGCAAGAATTTCTCCCCGACGAGGACAAGGGTTCGATCATCGCCATCATCATTACCCCGGAAGGATCCACCAGCGAGGCCACCGACCGTTACCTGCGTCAGGCCGAAAAGATCGCCTCTGAATATCCCGAAGTCCGCAGCTATTTCGGTGCCGTGGCCCTCGCCCGGGGAGCCCCCGGACAGTCCAACTTTGGATTGATGTTCATTCGCCTGAAGGCCGACCGTCACCGCTCCGCTTTGGATATCGCCCGTCCCGGAGCCCGGGGCTCGATGTTCACCCGCATGATCAGCGAAATCCGCGGGGCCCTGGTCATCACCTCCCTTCCCAAGGCGGTGGGTCGCGGATTCCAGGAAAACTTTGAGGTTGTCCTCCAGGGGTCAAACCTTGCCCAGCTGGAACAGTGTGCCAAGGACCTCCGTGATGAGATCGGCAGGGCTGGGTTTCTCAGCCAGCCGCGGGTCAATTTTAACTACGAAAAGCCACAGCTGGACTTGGAAATCGACCGTAACCGTGCGGCCAATCTGGGCATTTCCGTCCGGGATATTTCCGAGGCCCTGCAGATCCTTTTGGGCGGGCTGGACATCTCCCGCTTCAACTTTGAGGGCAAACAGTATGACGTCATCGCCCAGCTGCGGCGCAGCAGCCGGATGGTGCCTGACGAACTCAACATCCTGTACGTGCGATCCCGCTCGGGTGACCTCGTCCCGATCCGCGACCTGGTGAAGACCCGGGAAAAGGGTTCGGTGAACTCTATCCATCACTTCATGCGCCAACGAAGTGCCTCCGTCAGCGGCCAGCCCTTGGGAGTGACCCTTGGTCAGGCGATCGAAAAAACCGAGGAAATCGGACAACGGATTTTGCCGGCTGGGGTCACCATGGCGTTTGACGGCGAGGCCCGTGAGCTCCGATCCGGGCGCGGGGAGGCTTGGCAAATCGTTTTTCTCGCCCTGCTCATCGTTTACATGGCCCTGGCCGCCCAGTTCGAAAGCCTTATCCACCCTTTCACCATCATGGTGGCCCTTCCGCTGGCCGTCTTTGGGGCGTTTGTCTGTCTCTTCTCCCTGGGGCTGATCAACAACTTCGCCCTCATTCCCCAGTATGCCCCCCCGGGGGTTCTGCCCGCTCCTCTGGCCTTTATTTTCGGACTTCTACCCACCATCCCTTCGATGAATCTGAACCTCTATAGCTTGATTGGATTGGTCCTACTTCTTGGCTTGGTCACGAAGAATTCGATTCTTTTGGTGGAGTTTGCCAACCAACGGCGCGCCCTGGGGGTGCCCGCTGCCGAAGCGATGCGCCAGGCGGGAGCTGTCCGGCTCCGTCCGATCCTTATGACCGCCCTCTCCACGGTGATCGGCATCCTCCCCATTGCCTTGGGTTTGGGAGCCGGAGCCGAGAGTCGACGCCCTCTGGGCGTGGCAGTCGTCGGGGGGATGCTCTCCTCCACCTTCCTCACCCTCTATCTGGTGCCGGCATTTTATATCCTGATGGATCGATTCCGCCCAGCCCCGATGATGAAATCAATCTCGGCACCCTTGTCCTAGTTCTTATTTCCTCTTTAATAAACGCATGACGATGGCCATGCCTTACGCGGGGGAGGACGCACGCGAACGCCGGGACATGTTGGTCGCGGCGGCTTTCACCCTGCTATATTTTCTTTTGATTGCGTTTTTCTGGATCTCTTCCGATCAGGTCAGCCGCCTGCAGAAAAAGAACCCCGAGGAGCAACTCCGAACCAACCTGAATATCAAACGTCTCCCGCAGGCCCCGCCCGCCGCCCCTCCTCAGGAAAACCAATTCGTCGACGCCTCCGGCTTGCAGGAGACGGCCAAACCCGACCCCAGAACCGCCCTGCAAAGCGACCGCAACACCGCAGCCGCCAGCAAGATCATCAACGGCACAGACCCCACTTTGGGCGGGCAGGACGGAAAAAAAGACGACTCCCTCACGATGCGTAACAGCCAATTTTCACCAAACAAAGCCGCTTTGCCCCCAGCCTCCGCCGCTCGCCTGACGCCAACCCCCCCTAAACCAGCCGAAACTCCAAAACCACCCACCGTGAAGCTACCCAAAGCTGACATCCTGAAGTCTCTTCCTGGCGAAGGCACAGCCTTGAGCAAAGATGATTCAACGCCCGATCAAAACACGTCTCAGCCGTCACAAAGTCCTGCCTCATCATCATCCGCCGCCCAAGCGGCGGCAGATGCTTCGGATTCCTCGGCCGCTTTGGCCCCTCCCCCCGACATCTTTCGCGATCGCAGCGCTGTCTCCGGCGGGGCAACCATGGGGCAGGACGCATCCTTTGCCTCCATGGCCACGGCCTTGGGCCGATATCAGCACAAGCTCTATCTGGCCATCGGCTCCAGATGGAACCTCAAGGTCCAACAAACCATGGCCCAGATCGGGGTCGATCGTGTAGTCATCCGGTTCCACGTCAATTCCGACGGCTCCCTTTCGGATCTCGACATCGTCCAGGGAAACCCCAACTCCATTCTCGGCGTGATCAGCGGGGACTCGATTCAGCAATCCAGCGGATTGATCGGCCCTTTTCCGGCCGATCTCCTGAAGGAAAAACCCAACGGCTTCCCATGGCAACTGGCCTTCCGTATTTACTAAGCGCCTCCATCCATGCTGGCCTTCCAAGCCCGAGTCCGTAATATCCAACCATGAATCCATTCGAAAAAGTTCTGAGCATGTTGTCCGGGGCGGGAATCAGCCCGTGGATCATCCTCCTGATCATCCTCCCTCTTCTCGCGTCATTGACCACCGGCGTTTTCCTGAGCGTCATGATCTTCCGTCGTCTGCGCCGGGAAAGGGTCACCCCACGAGAGATCATCGACGCCATCCGCGCGCTCCGGCCGGGGGGAAACACCGAGACACTCACCCGCCTCTGCGTTCGCAATGATTCTGCGCTCGCTCGCTTGGTCAACAGTTGCCTGGAACACTCCTCCCTTCCCCGGGGCGAAAATGTGGAGGTGCTGCAAACTGCGGCCCGAACGGAGGTGGCCCGGTTGGAGCGCGGTTTGGTCTACCTGGAGATTTTTGTGGGTGCCTCCCCGCTTCTCGGACTGGTCGGCACTGTCTCCGGCCTGATCACCATCTTTGCCGCCGTGGGTTCGGCCAACTCCGATCCGGAAAAGATTTCCGCGGGTATCGCGGAAGCCCTGCACACCACCGTCTTCGGCATCGGAACCGCGATTGTCATGCTTTTCCCTTTCACTTTCTTCAGCAAGAAGGTCGATGTCTTGGCCGTGGAGATGGAGGATCTCTCGATGCTTCTCCTGAAAAAACTCTACACCGAGGAAGTCCCCGCCTGATACTCACCGGGGTTTCCCCAGCATGAAGTTTAATCCCAGCCGCCGCCGTCGGGCCGAGATCAACGTCATCCCCCTGATTGACATTCTTTGCATGCTCCTGATCTTTTTTATCGTAACCACCACCTTCAAAAAGAAATCGGACCTGGTGAATGTTACCCCGCCAAAATCCGAGCAGGGCACTGAAGGGAGCCCGGAACAGGCAAAGGGAAGAGTTTCCGAGTTAACCATGAAACCATCGGATGCCACGGAGCGGATGAATGCATTTAAAAATGCGAAGATCCCCATTTTGATAGGAGATGAGAATTTGAACCTGGATCCAAACTCGGATGATTTTATCAATGCCTTAGCGGCAAAACTCAAAGAAAAAGGGACGAAAGAGGTGATTTTGAATTTTGATGAGTCAACTCCGCTCTATATCTTTTTCAGATTTTCTGACGCTTGCGATAAGGCTGGCGCATCGATCTCGGTCAGAACCACGAAAGCTGGCAACAACCGCCCTGGTCTCTGAAAAATCCGTACATCTTGCCTGTCCGCCTTTACGGTGATCCGGTGCTACGCCAGCCGGCCACCCGTGTCAGTCCCCCCGACGATAAGCTGAACGAACTGGCCCGCTGTCTGGAGGCCACCATGCGGGAGGCCGATGGCGTAGGGTTGGCCGCCCCCCAAGTCGGCATTTCCCTGCAAATTGCCGTGGTGGATCTGCGGAAGGTGGAGAAACGTCCCTCCTCCATGGAAATCGGCGGTCGCCCTGTTGACTGGCGGACCCAGATGCCCCTTTTCTTCTGCAATCCTGTGGTAACCCTGACCCGCAAAAAAGAGGATGCCGAGGAGGGCTGTCTGAGTTTTCCCAAAGTCTACGGTTCGGTCCGCAGAAGCCTTCGCATCCGCATGGACTTCCAGGATCTTCAAGGGAAGCCCATGACTCTTCAGGCGGGGGGATTGTTGGCCCGTGCACTTCAACACGAGGTTGACCATCTGCAGGGAATTCTTTTCATCGACCGCATGGAGCCGGAGACCAGGAAGTCCATCGCCCCCGCCCTTCTTGAATTGATGGAGCAGGCGCCATCCAATACCAAGGCCAGCTGAAAGTATGCTGGTTCAGGCCGATGCCCTGATCGAATCTGCGGATCGAATTCATCGGCCCGGCCATCTCCGCTTTTTGGACCACCGCATCTTGGAGGTTGGCTCCCATCTTCATCCCCGGCCCGGGGAGGAGGTCCTCAAACTGCCAGGGATGACCCTGGCTCCCGGATTCATCAATCTGCACGCCCACTTGGAATTGGCCGGACTCGAAGGGCGTCTCCAACCCGGCAAGGATTTCAGCGATTGGCTGCGCCAGGTTATTTCCCACCTACCGGAGCTGACCCCGGAAAAGAGGCGGCATTCCGTTTTGAAATCCTCCCAACATGCTTTGCGGTCGGGCACCACCTCTATCCTCTCCATACTTTCCGATCCCTCCACCTTGGCCGGCCTTGCCTCGACGGCGACAAGGACCTGGTGGGCCCTGGAATTCATGGACCTTCATGGCTCTCCAGAGCCCGTGAAACTTCTCGACCGCACCAAAGCCTGGCTACTGCGCCACCCCTCCGCTTGCTGGCATCTCGCCCTCTCTCCCCACTCGCCGTACACAGCCAGTTCCGAACTTTATCGATCCCTGGCCGGGATGGCGCTTGTTGAGAAACTCCCATTCACGACCCATCTGGCAGAAAGTCCGGATGAGACTCTTTTTGTGCAGGGCCAGCCCTCGCCACTGCATGCTCTCCTACCTTCCCATCTTGTCCGAAAGGATATCCAGGCGGTGAACCAAACTGCCATTGGATGGTGTGCGACCCGCCAATCCCTGCCCCCTTTTGCCATTCTCGCCCACGGGAATGAGGTGCGGGAATCGGATATGGTCTACCTCAAGGAAAAGCAGGCCTCCATTGTGCATTGTCCCATGGCTCACCGATGGTTTGGCCGGTCCCCGTTTCCCTACGCCCAATATCGGGCGGCGGATATTCCGGTGTGCCTGGGAACCGACAGTCCGGGCGGATCTTCCAACGCCCGTTTCGACCTTCGGGAGGAGGCTTGCGACTTTCTCCACAATCAACCGAATGTGGACTACCATGAGGCTTGGAAAATGCTCACGACTGCTCCGGCCCATGCCCTGCAAATGCACTCCAAGTTGGGACGCCTGACCCCGGGCGGTTGGGCAGATTGGGTGGCTTGGCGACTACCAACGGACCAGGATCCCGTCGAAGCTGTGCTGTTGGACCGGCAAGCGGCGGAATGGACCTGCGTAGGGGGTATCGTGGCCCACCACGAAATGACCTGACTTTTCCCTCGTCCAATCCCACGCCCCTTCGGCACTCTTTTCGCATGCCCGCCTCACCGACCGAGCCTTTTCTGGATTCGATACGCCTTCGCAAGCTGGCAAAGGATGGCGACCGGGCTACGCGCATTCTGGAAAGCGGCCCTGATCTTTCCCTCTCCTTTGCCGATAACGACTATCTGGGGCTCTCCCAAAACCCCAAAGTCAAAAAAGCCGCCCAGCAGGCCATCGAGGAGCATGGAAGTGGTGCGCGAGCGGCAAGATTGCTGGCCGGAAATTTCTCGACCCACCGGGAGCTGGAAGAGTCTTTGGCGCGGTGGAAATCCACGGAAAAGTCGCTTCTTTTTTCCGCCGGTTATCTCGCGCCCCTGGGTGTGATTCCCTCCCTGGTCTCAGGAAGCGATTGCATACTGATCGAAAGAAATGCTCATGCCTGCCTTTTTGACGGAGCGAAACTTTCCTCAGCCAAGATCCGTATTTTCCACCGCAAGGATCCCGGAGACTTGGCCAAGGCGCTTGAGCTAACCCACAAACTCAACCCCATGGGAAAAATCCTCATTGTGGCGGAGTCCCTCCACTCCATGGACGGAGACTGGCTACCCTTGGGGGAGATCATCCAACTCAAGGAAAAGTACGGTGCCTGGCTTTTGTTGGACGAAGCGCATGCCGGTGGGATCACGGGCCCCAAGGGTGCCGGTTGGGCTGCGGAGCTGAACCTGGCATCAAGAGTTGAAATCCAAATGGGCACCTTGGGAAAGTCTCTTGGGTCTGCCGGAGGATTCGTGGCCGCCTCGGAAGAGATGATTTCTCACCTGGTCAACGAAGCCCGAACATTCCTTTTCGGGACAGCCTTGGCTCCCGCCCAAGCCGGTGCCGCTCTGGCGGCCCTGCAAATAATCCTGTCCCACGAAGGAGGAGAGCTCCGCGGGAAGCTCGCAGAAAACATCGGAATATTCCGCGCCCATCGCCCAACCCCCCAGACCGGACCCATTCAACCCATTTTGTGTGCGGACAACCAATCCGCACTACTCGCCTCTCGCCGTTTGGCGGAGAGCGGAATTCGGGTCCCGGCCATTCGGCCGCCAACGGTTCCCCAAGGGGGCGTCCGGCTACGCATCAGCCTTTCCGCCCGTCACTCCACGGGTGATGTCATGCGGCTGGGCCAAAGCCTGGAAGAGAACCTACCCACCCGCTGAATTGAAGTACGAGGAGATCGTCCGTCTGGATCGGGCCCATGTCTGGCACCCGTTCACTCCGTCTTCCCCTTGGATGGATCCTGAATTCCATCCTGTCTCCATCCAAGCCGGAGAGGGAGCGTGGTTGATGGCCACGGATGGAAAGAGGTATTTGGATGGCAACTCGTCGATCTGGACCAACCTTCACGGGCACCGCCATCCCAAGCTGGATGCGGCCCTTTTTGACCAACTGGGCCGCATCGCCCACTCCTCCTTTCTCGGTCTCACCCATGAACCAGCCGTCCGCTTGGCTAACGAATTGATCTCCTATGCCAACCATCCGGTTTTTTCTCCAAAGCTAACGCGGGTCTTCTTTTCGGATGACGGATCCACTGCCGTTGAAACGGGGCTGAAAATGATTTTGCAGGGATATGCGCAGAATGGGGAACCGCAGAGAAAGGATTTCATTTCACCCGAGGGCGCCTACCACGGCGACACCATGGGTGCGATGAGTCTGGGAAAAAGCGATACTTTCCATCACCACTATCAGCCCCTTCTATTTCCCACCCGCCGGGTGATGGCACCCGCCTGTTACCGTTGCCCTTTTAACAAGTCGAAGCCGCAGTTGGCGGATGCCCGGCATTACCGCAAATGTGATTTCGAGTGTGCCGCCCTGGCGGTTGAGGAAATTGAGAGGGCCGGCGACCGATTGGCCGCTTGGGTGCTAGAACCCAAGGTTCAGGGAGCCGCGGGCATGATCATGCACCCGGAGGGATACGCCAATACAACTGCCTCGGCGGCGAGAAAGGTTGGGGCCAAAGTCCTTTTTGACGAGGTTCTAACGGGGTGCCACCGCACAGGCACGCCCCTCGCGGCCCATGGAGAAAACGTCATGCCCGATGTTCTTGCCCTGGCCAAGGGATTGACGGCGGGTTACCTCCCCCTGGCCGCCACGCTTGCCACGGAGGAGATCTTTGGACTTTTCCAGGGAGATCCAGAAAAGGCTTTTTTCCACGGCCATAGCTACACGGCCAACCCTCTCGGATGCTCGGTGGCTCTGGCCAACCTGCACCTTTTGACCCAGCCGGAAACACATAAACGAATGATGCTCCTTTTTCAAAACCTCCGGAAACTTTCCCAAAGGTTCTGGCAACACCCCCATGTCGGGGATGTGAGGCAGGAGGGGGGGATTTTGGCCGTTGAAATCGTGGCCAACCGTTCGACGCGGGCCCGTTTTCCTGCCAAGGAAAGACGGGGAGCCAGGATTTGCCGGTTCGCCCAGGAGCTGGGTCTGATTACCCGCCCCATCGGGGATGTCCTTGTCCTGATGCCCCCCTTCTGCACCAGCAATGACGAGTTGGAGCAAATGACGGAATCCCTTTTCCAAGCCATCCGCAAGGAGTTGCCATGAAGAAAGGGGCTTTTATCACGGGAACGGATACCGGTGTTGGAAAAACCTACTTCACCGCCTTTTGGACCCTTTCCCTGAAAAAGGCCGGCGTCCAAGCCTTTCCCCTCAAACCCATTTCCACGGGCGATCGCTCAGATGCAAAAATCCTGAGGCAATCGGTGAACAGCTCCCTGTCCTTGCATGAAATCAATCCCGTTCATTTTGAACCGCCCCTGGCCCCCTGGGCTGCCTGTCGGGCGATGGGGAGGATTTTTCCCTTGGAAAAACTAAGAAATCACCTGGCCGGATTGCGCTCCAAATACCCCGGGCCGTTTCTCATTGAGGGCGTGGGAGGCTGGAGGGTTCCTTTGGACCGAAATTATGGTGTTCGGGAGTGGGCCCGGGAGATGGGTTATCCAGTGGTGGTGGTGGCCAGGGCCGGACTGGGAACCCTCAATCATATCTTATTGTCGGTTGACTCCATTTTACGGTCCAAGCTCAAGGTTTCGGGAATCGTGGTGAATCTGCATCAGGCGCGGGACGATGAGGCTACACGTTCCAATCCAAAGCTGATCGAGGAACTGACCGGTTTGCCTGTTTTTACTCTGGCATCCGGGGCCACTCCCTCTGACAAGCTTCCCTCCTGGCTTAGGATCAGGGGGTAAGGGCAACCGACCACCTGGGATCGGCATCCACATCCCAATCCGCCGGGGTTTGATCCAGCGCCCTTCTCGCAGCTACGGCGGCGATCATCGCGGCATTGTCCGTATTCCAACCTCCCGCTGCGGACAGCAGCGAGGCACCCTTCCGGCGAGCGGATTCCTCCAGCATCCGGTAGACCGTTCGGTTGGCGCTTACTCCCCCACTTAACGTCAACATCTTGCGCCCTGTCATTTCCAAGGCTTGCCGGCATCGGTCCGCAAGGCATTCCCCAATGGCCGCCTGAACCTCCGCGCAGAAATGAGATCGGAAAACATCACTCCGGCTCAATTCGGGCTGTTTCTCCAGCAGGAGACGGGCAGCGTTCTTTAGACCGCTGAAACTAAAATCACATCCCTCCGCACCCTTCATCGGTCGGGGCAAGGGGTAACGACCCACCTCGCCTTTTACGGCCTCCCGCTCCACCAAAGGCCCCCCGGGGTAACCCAGACCCACCATGCGGGCTAGCTTGTCAAAAGCCTCTCCCGCCGCGTCATCGCGGGTGCTTCCGATAATTTTCCGCTCCTGCGGACTGACGGCATCAACGAGGAGTGTATGGCCACCACTGGCAATTAATGCCAAGTGGGGATAGGTGGGCCATCGTCCTCTTGAAACGAATGGACTGAACAGGTGCCCTTCCAGGTGGTTGATGGCATGGAAGGGAATTTTTCCGGCCCAGGCCAAAGCTTTGCCAAAGGCCAACCCAACCAAAAGGGCCGGGGCAAGCCCGGGACCCGCCGTTGATCCCACCGCGGAGAGCATTTTTTTGCCGGCTTTTTCCCTGACGCGCGAGGCCATATGGGGAAGTAGCTCAAGGTGCTGCCGAGCCGTCAATTCAGGGACAATTCCCCCAAGGGATCCATGCTCCTCAGGTCGGGTCGCCAACTCCTCCGCAATCAGGTTACACCCCGCCTCGGAGGCCTCGACCACCGCCGCCGCCGTCTCGTCGCACGACGTTTCGATCCCCAAAGCGAGAACGTTTTCAGACACGGGTTTTAGCGGGCTGAACCAGACCGGCGGGCAAAAACTCTCCATCCTCGGAGAGCATCCGTCGCACGCTGAAGCGGCTCGTCCTCCACCACCTCCACTCCCTCGCCGGGCTTCCTGAGTCCGGGACTGCGGTTGCGATAGAGCGCCTGCTCCTCCGTCTTGGTCATCCGCGCGAGAATGTCCGGATCGATTCCGATTCCGTGAATCTTGCGGTGCGAGGGAGTGGTGTAGTGGGCGGTTGTCAGGCGAACCGCCACTGCCAGGGCCACCGAACGGTCGACCGGTTGAACGGTCTGCACCGAGCCCTTTCCAAAAGTGGTCTCGCCGATGATTACCGCCTTTCCAAGATCCTGCAGGGCACCGGAAACGATTTCCGCCGCGCTGGCCGTATTGCCGTTCACTAAAACCACTGTCGGCCAGCGGATTCTCTTGGCCACGGCCTTTGAGAAATACTCAAAACGACCCGCCACTCCTTTTCGCCCCTCGGTGGCCACGACCATGGTTTTTTCCGGAACAAACCGGCTCACCACCTCGACCGCCTCATCCACAAGCCCTCCTGGATTATCCCTCAGATCCATGACCAGGGAGGTGGTCCCGTCTTTTTCAAGCTTGGCAATGGCCGCATCAAACTCTTTGTCCGTCTTCTCGCCGAACTGTGTGATCCGGAGATATCCGATTTTTTCATCCCTCGCCAGGGCCTCAGGCAAAAGAGCGACATCCGTCACCGTGGGGACCTGGATCATTTCTCGAACCAGGGAAAAATCCAGGGTTTTCCCTTCCATGGGTCGGTAGACCACCATTTGAACGGGGGCCCCGGGTTTTCCTCGCAACCTCCGAATGGCCTCACCCAGGTTCATTTTCTGGGTTCCCATCCCGTCGATTTTGGTGATCCGGTCACCGGGAAGGATGCCTGCGCGAAATGCCGGTCCACCCTCAATCGGAACATTCACCGTCAGCTGGTTCTCCAGCATGCCCACGGAAATTCCCAAGCCCCCAAACTGACCCTCGGTTTCCGTGCGGATCATCGCATACCCTTCGGGATCGAGAAATTGACTGTGAGGGTCAAGGGAGGAGAGGAGACCCTGCAGTGCGGCATAGGTCATTTTGTCGTAATCGGTCTTCTCGGGCTCTAGGTACTCATCCCTGACCAACTCCACCACGTTGGCAAAGAGAAGAGCACTCCGATATCGTCCCTCCTCCCCCTGCCCGCCAGGGTGGGCCGGGTTGTTGGTTTGGCCAAAAGCCGCACCCGCCGTCCAGAAAAGGGTAAAAAAGAGAATCCGCAGGGAACCGGTCACGCTCATCCGCCCGAGGACTTTTCCAAATTGGCTTGAAACCACGGGATGGTCTTTTGGAGCCCCTCCTCCAGGGGAACCAGGGGCTCCCAACCGAGAATTTTCTTGGCGCGGGAGATATCGGGTTGTCGCTGCTTGGGATCGTCAACCGGCAAGGGTTTCTTGATGATCTCGCTTTTCGTTCCGGTGATCCTCCGGATCCTCTCGGCAAACTCGAGAATAGTCAGTTCCACCGGATTCCCGATGTTGACGGGCTCGTGAAATTTGGATTGGGAAAGGCGATAAATGCCGTCAATCAGGTCACTGACAAAACAAAAGCTACGGGTCTGTTTACCATCGCCAAAGATCGTCAGGGGTTCACCCCTCAAGGCCTGCCCGACAAACGCCGGCACCACCCGCCCGTCCCTCAAACGCATCCTTGGCCCGTAGGTGTTAAAGATCCGGACAATCTTCGTGTCCACTTGATGGAAGCGGTGGTAGGCCATGGTCATGGCCTCGGCAAAGCGCTTGGCCTCATCGTAGACACCCCTGGGACCAATGGGATTCACATTGCCCCAATAATCCTCCTTTTGAGGGTGAACCAGGGGATCTCCGTAGCATTCGCTGGTGGAGGCAAGAAGGAAGCATGCTCCCTTGGCCTTGGCCAGACCGAGAGCGTTATGAGTGCCCAACGAACCGACCTTGAGGGTTTGTATCGGCAACTCAAGATAATCGATCGGGCTGGCCGGGGAGGCGAAGTGAAAGACAAAGTCCACCGGTCCCTCGACCGATATGAATTGGGTCACATCGTGACGGATCAACCTGAAACGCTTTTCGGTCCGGAGATGATCCAGGTTTCTTTCATTGCCGGTCAGTAGGTTGTCGATGGCAACCACGTGATGCCCTTCCTGTAAGAGGCGTTCGGTCAAATGCGATCCCAGAAATCCCGCTCCACCCGTGACCACGCTGGTTGGCATGATCCAGCCCTAGATTCATCCCCAAAAAAAGCAAGCCATAGGACTCGCCGAATCGTTAACGATGGATCAAATTAACGGGGTGAGCAGTGCCGCCCCTACAACGCCAGCCCGCTTCGGAAACTACGAAATCGAAAGGGAATTGGGGCAAGGCGGAATGGGCACGGTTTATCTGGCCAAGGACACCGGCTTGAACCGGCACGTTGCCCTCAAAATTCTACGTGCCGATTTGAGTCACGATCCGGAATTTGCCCGAAAATTCCTGGAGGAGGTTGAAGTCACCGCCTCCCTCGCCCACCCAAATATCATCCGGGTTTTCACCTTGGGAGAACATGAGGGCCGCCTCTATCTCGTCATGGAGCACTTGGATGAGCCCAGTCTCGAACAGAGAATGGAACAACAGGGCAAGATTTCCGAAAGGCAAGTCCTGGAAATTGGATTGGGAATCGCCTCCGCCCTGCAGTTTGCCCACGAAGAAACGGGGTTGATTCACCGGGACATCAAACCCGGAAATATCCTTTTTGGCCGCGGCCAAATTCCCAAACTTGCCGATTTCGGCCTGGCGGCGGGGGCCCGTTCAGCCCTGGGCCAACAGGATGAAATATGGGGCACGCCTTACTATGTTTCGCCTGAAAGGTTGATGCGCGAACAGGAGGATATCAGGAGCGACATCTACTCCCTAGGGGCGACTCTGTACCATGCCATGGCAGGAAGACCGCCTTTTGAGGCGGAGAGTGCGGAAGAAGTTGCCCGACGTCACCTGTCTGACCGCCCGCCCCCCCTACGATCTTTTTGTCCAGCAAGCCAAGAGCAGACCGTCCTTTCTCTGGACAGATGCCTTCACAAGGCCCCTTCCTCCAGATGGGGAAGCTACGAACTTTTACAAAATCACTTTGCGGATGCTTTGCGCCGACAGGCTTAGGGCTGAAGCACGATGACACCCTGATTTGTGCAGTTCATCCACTTGGGAGTGACAACGTTATTTGTGAAGGTGTACCAAGTGGCGGAATTGTCTGCCGTTACGACAACAAACCCCTTGTTTTTCCAAGGAGAAGTCGAACTAGGAGAAATGTTGTTCAAAGTAGTCACGTCGGTCAAAGTACCCTTTGTGGACAACAACGGCACATTGCCATCTGTCAGAGTCAACCCCTTCGTATAGGCCCAATACACATTAGCCGCGACGATATTATTGGTGGATGGAGGTGGAGGTACTCCGTTGCCACCCAAGACTTTTACACTCGTCAAAAAATTATTGTTTATCAGGTCTTGAAAAATTTGCGTTGAAGTTGTCCCATTCGTAGGGAAGGTGCCGCCCCCCACCGAGTCATCGTTGGCATAGGCAAATAACAATAACGACAATTGCCGACCGTTGCTAAGATCGACTGTTTGCTTCCCTTTCTCCAGGCCTTTTGAGATCGCAGGTGTAGCCAAGCCCGCAAGAAGGCCGATAATGCTAATCACAACCAAAAGCTCCACCAAGGTGAATGAGTCGGGTTTTATTCTTTTGAAGCCACACATGATCTTGTGCATGGGGCAAACATCGACCAACAATCGGGTCATGTCAAATCCGAATGAGTGAGTTTCATATCAAAGAGTTGCTCTCCTTAACGATTCCACAAGACCGAATCGCGACGACCCCGGCACGCCCACGGGACGCGGCCCGATTGCTAATTGTTCATCGCAAAACGGCACTTTTGGAGGACCGTTACATCCGCGATATTCCCGAGACTGTTTCAAACCGCAACTTATTCGTCATGAATAATTCCCGTGTTATTCCTTCACGTTTAATCTGCTCAGAAAATCGAACGGAAATCCTTCTTCTTGATGAAACCAGTCCCGGATGGTGGACCGCTCTGGGAACTCCATCCAAACGACTCCAGCCAGGAACCCTCTTGACACCAGATCCGGCCCCTGGGGCTTCTTCCAAAACGAGTCCCCCAAGGCTGCGGGTGGAAAAAACGATACCCGGAGGGCAAATGGTTCTTAAGGAGATAGAAGGTCGGTTGGATCTTTCAATTTTTGGATTACCCCCTTTGCCCCCTTATATTCTCAAGGCCAGAAAAAACGCCGGGGAACGCGATTTTACCTCCAACGATCCAACCGATTACCAAACTACCTACGCCAAAATCGCCGGCTCGGTGGCCGCCCCCACGGCAGGGTTGCACTTCACACCCGAGCTTCTCTCAAAACTAAATCATGCATTCTTAACCCTTCATGTCGGATTGGGAACCTTCCGCCCAATCAAAACCGAGGATTTTCGCGACCACCCCATGCACTCGGAAAGGTACGAAATCCCCGCAGGCTTGGCCGAGAGGATTTCCGAAGCGGAAAAAATCATCGCCGTGGGAACCACCAGCGCCCGAGTCCTCGAGTCGGCCCCTCACCTGCGACCGCATCAAGGAACCACCTCGGCCTTCATATATCCGCCGTATCATTTCAAGCGGGTGGGTGGACTGATGACCAATTTTCACCTGGCCCACTCGACCCTCCTACTCCTAGTGGCAGCGTTTGCCGGGCCTGAATTAACCTTACATGCCTACCGGCACGCCTTGGATCACGATTATCGATTCTACAGCTTCGGGGACGCCATGCTGATACTTTAAGATAGCTTACTTTCCTTCCGTTTTTTTCACCGGATCCATCACTTCCAGCAATTCTATGGTAAAAACCAAAGTCTCGTTTGGACCAATATCCCCACGGGGCGTTCCCGCCGCTCCGTAGGCCAAATGGGAAGGAATGACAACTTCCCACTTATCCCCCTCCCTCATCCGGGGGAGAACGTCCTGCCACCCGGAAATTTGACGGTCCACCCTGGACTCATAGGGTTGTCCCTCCTTGGATTGGTCAAAAACCCTACCGTCCACATGCCTTCCAATATAGTTCACTTTGACCCGATCGTTTGTTTTTGGGGTTTTCCCCTTTCCGGCGGCCTCAACCTTGTAAAGGATTCCATTTTTTAACTCCTGCACGCCCTCTTGCTGCCGAAAATCATTCATGAAAATCGCACCTTGGGTGATGTTATGCCTGCCACCCTTGCCTTCCTCCTGGGAATCCTCAGCCTTGCCTAAGGCAATCAAGCTGAACAATAAAAAACCGGTAACCAACAAGCCCCTCTTCATACCGCCAAACTAAGCGAGTTCAGGATTTTGACAATCCGTCCTGCAGAACATGAAATCTGCAGTTCAGAACACCCCCCGGACCGCAATTTGCACATAGGGGGCCATCGTGCTGCGGATAGATTCGTTCAGACGGGGAAGATCAAATGTCCGCCATACCATGGCACCGGCCTCCCCCTGCAAAGAGACCCCCTCGGTGAAAGTCCAATTGACCCCCGCCCCAAGTCGGGCCTCAAAATAATTGATCAGGGTTCCGGCCAAACTCCGGTTGCCGTAGGTGCCCGAATCGTTGCTCGGCAATCTCCCGGTGACTCCAAGAATTTCCCCGCCGGCAAAAACGTTCACCTCCTCATCCACCGCGTAGTTGATAGTTGGCTTCGGAGCACTCAGGTTGAACAACCACTCCTTGGTTGGTTGCCAACGGATTCCGGGCACCGGCATCACCGGGAAAAACTGAAAAATGTCGGCCCGCAGGGCGATGAACCACTGAAATTCCGCGTTCAGGATGTTCGTCCAGGCAAATACCGCGGGCATGTTGACGTTATGCCAGTTGATATAGTTCCATGTGCCGTAAATCCCGGGTTCCACCTGGATTCGCATGAACCAGTCGGGACTGATTTCAAAATCACCTCCAAAAATCGCATTCAGGCCCTGGAGATTTTCGGGCAGGGGCATGGGTCCATCGAAACCGAAGGTGAAAATCTGCCAGTTCGCGCCGACGATTCCCACACAGCCCTCGTCCAAACGCTTGCTGCCCAATAAGCCGATGATCCCCGATTCCTCGTTCACGTTTCCCTGCGCGTTGCTTAAGCTCGCATTCCATACGTAACCGTATTCAGCGGCCAACTCCACCGACCACTCGTCATCTTTTCCGGTCTGGCTACGGTCAGGACCGAAGGCTGATCGGGTGGTGCCAATCTGCTCCCTCACAGGAGCCAAGGGATCCTCAATTTCACCACCCGGTTCAAGCGGATCCATTGCACCGGGCGACGAGGAGGCAACCCTGGTGGAATTCGCCAAAACCGAGTCGGAGGAAATCGATCCGCTCACCGAAACACCCGAAGTTGGTGAAACCTGATTCGAGGCAATCGACATCCTTTGCGACCATCCGGATTGGATGAAAAATAAAAAGCATAAAAGTATCCCCAGGAATACTTTGTATATAATTTTATTTATCACTGCGTGAAAATAAACGGTTCCATCACTTACTCAATCAATTATTTATTATTATAATCTATTTTTTATCAAGTATTTGCGTCTTAACCAGCTCACAGGCCGATTTAATCTCCCTCATGAATAGTGACTCCCCAATTAGTCTGGCAGTCGCCTGCCTCAATTCGCCCGGATCCGTTTGAACGGCATCGACGCGACAAACCAGTGATTTCCCATCCCCATAAGGCCAAATTCCATACAAACTGATTGCGCCATAGTAGCCATTGGATGCCCAGTACTGCATATCCGCCACTTCCCATCGGCCTCCAGTCCCCTGTCGCATGACTCCGCAACCCAAGGCCACAGCCGGTGATTTATTGACGTCCATCAACATCCAATAGTCATTCACCGTGACCTTTTCTTTTTCATCCCGCCCCCCCCAAGCCAAGGCAGTCAATACCCTCCGGAACTCGTCTCTCACCGGTCCGTTCTCTTTCAGGACATCCCGCAACTCCGCGTCAAAATCAACCATCTCACCCGGTGCTGAGGGAACGCCGGGCAAATCTTTCCATCCTCCCCTGGAAAAAGTCAGAAACTTACCTTCCAAAACGGATACCCAGCCGGGAATTTTATCCGAGGTGATTTTTTTGATTTCCTCCAAAGCGAGGTGATATCTCCCCTCCTTTTGACCCTCGACTGCAAGTAAGGTCTCGAATGGCATTTTGGCCAAGGCGGCCCGGAAACGATCCCAGTTCTCCGTTTTGGGAGGCCGATCAAATTTTTGAAATATTTTTACGGTCGCACTTTCCTCCCATCCAACCTCTTTTCCTCTTGTGGGATCCAGCTCAAGCAACTTGGGAGCCACCTCGCCGGGGAGTGCCGCCACAACAAAAAACACCTTGGCACCCAAAAAACCGGGTCGGGCACCCCCCGCCAGCCATTTTTCGCCGATAATTTCCCCTTTTTCCAGTTCCGCCACCGGAACCTCGAACCCCATTCTTTTCAAATCCGCTTTCCAAACCGGCTCCTGACTTGAGACCTCCTCGCCGCGAATCCCTCTTCCAAAAGCCATCAGAAGAAGCAGGGCCCATGTTCCGGCATTGACTCGCAGGCATTTTTGCATAAGTATTTCTTTTTAACCCATGGCCACCGCCACGAAAAGCAAGATCATCGCCGGCAACCGTCTCCACGACAAGGACACGGGCTCTTCCGACGTGCAAATCGCCCTGCTCACGGAAAGAATCAATCACCTCTCGTCCCATCTCCAGCATGCCGTAAAGGACTTTGCCTCCCGCCGGGGACTTCTTTCCATGGTCAGCCGCCGCCGCCGATTACTCGATTACCTCCACCGCACCGAACCCAAACGCTATCACTCCCTCCTGCAAAAACTTAACCTGAGGAAATAGAAGAACCAAAAACAAACCCCCAAGTCCCCGAGAAAAGGGATCTCTCTGTTCGCCTTTTGGCTGGGCAGATGACACCACGCAGGCTCCCGACGGCCTTCGCTGTGTCCTCTGAAAGCCGACCGAAGGAGACGGGCTTCCCTATCTGATTGCCTCCCGGCATACGCATCCTCAATCGAACCGGGTTTTACATCACTCGACGGCACCCAACCAACATGAGCCAAAAACACCAATCCTTGACCGCCCGCGTGGGTGATCGCGATCTTCACATTGAAACCGGCAAATACGCCAAACTCGCCGATGGTGCCGCTCTCGTCACCATGGGCGAAACCATCATCCTGGTCACTGCCGTCTCCGCCACCAAGGTCAAGGATGGCCAGGACTTCTTCCCACTCACCGTCGAATACAAGGAAAAGGCCGCCGCCGCGGGACGGATTCCCGGAAGCTACTTTCGCCGTGAAGGTCGCCCCACTGAAAAAGAGATCCTGACATGCCGGATGGTGGACCGCCCCCTCCGCCCTCTTTTTCCGAAAGGCTACTACTTTGACACCCAGGTCATTGCCATTCTCCTCAGCACAGACGGCCTCAACGATCCCGACATCCTCACGATCAACGGCGCCTCTGCCGCACTCATGGTCTCTGACATTCCTTGGGCCGGTCCGGTCGCCGGAGTCCGCGTTGCCCGCATCCAAGGAAGGTTCGTGGCCAATCCCACCCACCCTGAAATCGCCGAAAGCGACTTGGACTTGGTTTACGTCGGCACGGAGCACGAGGCCCTCATGATTGAAGGCAGCGGCAAGGAACTTCCCGAAACGGAATTCAAGGCAGCTTTGGAGTTTGCCCACCAAGCCATCCAGCCAATCATCAAAATCCAGAAGGAACTCGCGGCCTCCTGCGGCAAGCCCAAGCGCCAGCCCGCCCTCATGCTGGTCAAGGATGAGCTTTTGGAAATCGCCTACCAGGTGGCCGGCACGCGTATCGAAGCCGCGATTTACCAACCGTCCAAGGTGGCCCGCTATCAGGCGGTCGAGGCTCTTCGCGAGGAGGTCAAAGCCAAGATCCTCGAAAAATTCTCCACGGCGACACCATTCGAAATCTCCCAGGCGTTCGATTACCTGCAGAAAAAAGCCTTCCGCACATCGATTCTCGATAAAAACAAGCGCTGCGACGGACGACCGGCCGACCAGGTCCGCAACCTCTCCGGGGAGGTGGGTTTCCTCCCTCGGTCCGCAACCTCTCCGGGGAGGTGGGTTTCCTCCCTCGCGCCCATGGCTCCTCCCTCTTCGCCCGGGGCGAAACCCAGGCTGTCTGTTTGGCCACCTTGGGACCCCTGGAAGAGGCCCAGGAGATCGACGCCTATACCGGTGGCGAAAGCACCAAGCGTTTTATCCTCCACTACAATTTCCCTCCCTTTTCAGTGGGTGAAACCGGTCGTTTTGGCGGGCAAAACCGCCGGGAAATCGGTCACGGCGCCCTTGCGGAGCGCTCCCTTGAGCCGGTGATTCCCTCGGCGGCCGAGTTTGGCTACGCCCTCCGGGTGACCTCAGAGGTGATGGAATCCAACGGATCCACCTCCATGGCCTCGGTTTGCGGCGGCACCCTCGCTTTACTCGACGCCGGTGTGCCGCTGAAGGCCCCGGTGGCGGGCATCAGCGTTGGATTGGTCACCGAATATGACGCTTCCGGAACCAAGTTGCTCCGTCATCAGTTGCTCACCGACATCATCGGCAGCGAGGACCACTTCGGCGACATGGACTTCTTTCAGTTGGATCTCAAGCTCCCGGGCATCCCGCTGGCACTGCTCAAGGATGCCATCGACCGCGCGGCCCACGCCCGCAGCCAGATCCTGGATTTCATGTCCAAGATTTTGCCCGCTCCCCGATCCACCATTTCAAAATACGCACCCCAGATCGAAATGGTGAAAATTCCCCAGGACAAGATCGGCCTGCTCATCGGGCCGGGCGGCAAGACCATCAAGGGGATCTGTGCCGAAACCGGAGCCGAGGTCAACGTCGAGGACGATGGCACGGTCCGCATCTACGCCAACACCGGCCCGGCCATGGCCCGTGCCAAGGAACTCATCTCCGGACTCACCGGGGAAATCGAGGTGGGCAAGACCTACAAGGGCCGGGTGGTCTCCCTCAAGGATTTCGGCGCCTTCGTGGAAATCTTCCCCGGACGCGACGGCTTGGTGCACATCTCGGAACTGGCCGAAACCCGGATCGCCCGGGTGGAGGACGCCGTCAAGATGGGCGACCTCTTGGAGGTCAAGTGCATCGGCGTGGATGACAAGGGTCGGGTGAAACTTTCCCGCAAAGCCGTGCTCCGCGAGGTGTCGGGCACCAACGGTTCACCGGGACGCAACTAAACCAAGGAGATAACCATGGCTCTACCCAGCGGAAGCAAAGCCCCTGATTTCACCCTCAAGACCAAACGCGGGGGCGACCCCAAGGATGTCAAACTCTCCGACAACTTTGGCAAGAAAAGAACCGTTCTCCTCTTTTTTCCCCTCGCTTTCACCGGCGTCTGCACCAAGGAGATGTGTGATGTCTCCGCGGGTCTTTCGGCCTATGAAAAGTTGGACGCCGCCGTCTACGGGATCAGCGTCGACTCCCCTTTTGCCCAGGAAGCCTGGGCCGAGAAGGAGAAGATCAAGATCCCCCTCCTCAGCGATCTGAACAAGGAAGTCAGCAAAAAGTACGGCACTCTCTTGCCCGACTTGATCGGCCTGGGCTCCGTCAGTGCCCGCGCCGCATTCGTCATCGACAAAAACGGCGTCATCAAGCACTCCGAGCAAACCCCCACACCGCTCGAACTACCCGACTTCGCCAAGATCCATTCCGCCCTGACCTCCTGCTAGCTTCGGTAGGACCGACCGTCCCCGGTCAAGCGATGGAACGATGGGGTCCCAACTGTTGTTCTAACCGTCGGACGCGGCAGGCAACCTGCGCTTCCCTATCGATCGTCCACAATTCCAAACTCCGTTCACCTTCACGTCTGCGAACCACTTCCCGCTTACCCCTTTTCGCCAATCAATCAGTTCCCACTTCACTTCCAACGCTCCATCTACCGCTTGACCCCTTCGTTATCCATGGAATCTTGATTTCATGAAACACCTGCTTCTTATCCCCGTGGTTTCGCTTGCATGGATCCACTCCGCCTTATCCGTTGTTGAACCCGGGGATCCCGCCCCCGATTTCAGCCTCAAGGACTCACGGGACAACCCCCAGAAGCTTTCCTCCTACGCGGGAA
This sequence comes from Verrucomicrobiota bacterium, assembly GCA_010028775.1. Lineage (GTDB taxonomy): Bacteria > Verrucomicrobiota > Verrucomicrobiia > Methylacidiphilales > Verrucolacustridaceae > Verrucolacustris. The sequence goes on from RHAF01000005.1 coordinate 21,640, forward strand.
AATTCGTCGTTTTGGAATGGATGAACCCCGAATGTCCCTTTGTGAAAAAACATTACGGCAGCGGCAACATGCAAAAGTTGCAGAAACAATACACCGGCAAAGGGGTGGTCTGGTTTTCCATCATTTCATCCGCCCCTGGCAAACAGGGGTATTGCACCGGGCCCCAGGCAGAGGCCAACCGAAAAGATCAGAAAGCGGATCCCACCGCTGTTTTGCTCGATCCCTCGGGGGAGATCGGTCAGAAGTACGGGGCCAAGACGACCCCGCACATTTTCATCATCAACCCCGAGGGCAAAGTCATCTATGCGGGGGCCATTGATAGCATTCGCTCCACCAACCCGGCGGACTGTTCCAAAGCCGACAATTACGTCCGTGAAACGCTGGATGCCGCACTTGCCGGCAAACCGGTTCCCCACCCTGAAACGAAGCCCTACGGCTGTAGTATTAAGTACTAAATTCACCCACCCTGTATCAACGACGGGTTATTTATTCACTGCCTGAGGGTTCGACACCCAAATCTGGTTGGCTTACTATTTTCATAGTGAGTCGACTTCGTTCACTTCCGTGCCTCTTTTTAATTATGGCATGGCTCTTGCCAGCTGTTTTAGCTGGGAAAGATAATTCCCAACCATGCAATTCCGATCAAACAGGCAAGAAAAAATCCAAATATGACCTCTATGGGTTGCTTTATTTTGTCCTGTTTCCTAGGGGAGATAAAACACCCACCTCATGGGTCGCTGAGGCGGTCCACCGTATTCTGCTCGCTTGGGATCGTCACCAGGCCGAACGCGGCAGTCTTTCAGCTGCCTATGAACTGGGTCGGTCCACCTACTTCGGCTTGGGAACTGCGCCAAACGAGACGGAGGGATTAAAGTGGCTCCTCAAGGCTGCCGTGCAGGGGGATCCTTTGGCACAATATACCGTTGCCGCCATAGGTTTCTGCCGCTACTCGAATGATCCATTGTTGGCCGAACGAGCTTTCACCAAAAAGAACTACTCGAGTCTTCCTAAGGATATCCGGGATCATTTTACCCAGCAACAATGCCAGACCTGGCTCACAGAGGCGGCGGGGCGGGGTTATCCCAAGGCGCTTCGGCTGAGGGCCTTTGTCCCTGAAAAGACCGGAGAAAATGAAATGCAAAGCCTTAAGACCGTGCTTCTCTGGCTGGAGAAAGCCCAAATCGCTGGGGATCCTTTTGCCGAAGGATGCCGAAGAGAGTTGTTGGGTTTAAAATCCACCAAATCCATCTTTGCCTTTCCGGATTTCATCTGGACTCCATGGGGCACTCCATGAACGGTATTTACCAACGTTTACGCAAAGCCTCTCCTCTTCTGATTTGCGTGGGCATAATTTTCCCCTGGGCCGTTTCACCTTTTGGCCTCCAATCGTGCTCTCTCACAACGGGTTCTTTTCTTCCGGAAAGCCGATCCATTCTTAGGCAGTGGTTGCCCATCGAGGCAAAACTGGACCAAAGTGTGGATCACAAAGAAGATCCCTCCACATTGGTTGGTTTAAAGGGGTTAAGAATTTACTATTTCGATCCTCTGGTCGTTATTTTTGTATTATCCGGGCTCTTGTTTTGGAAGACCTGCAAGCAGGGTAGTTTTGTCAGAGCCAGTCTCGCTAGGTTGGTGGTTTTATTGATATGGTTTTACCTCACCGTCGCATTGATCTGCATTTTTTTCCTTCAAGGTGATCTATGGCTTCAACCTGGTTTGATTCTGATTATTTTTGGCTACGCGGTGTTTACCTTTTCAAAAGTTTGGGAATTTTATCTTTGGGTTTCGGAAAAGATCAGAAACAGAAATGCGGGACGAGCTAACCCGAGTTTGTAAGCCATTTATCACACTGCCCTACGATACCTTTAACTTAGGGTCTAAAGCGGTTTCAAGCCAAGCTTCGTTGGTTAAGTCAAAGACGGATCGCTCTTTTCTCTCCCCCAAAACTGCCCCTATTATCCGAGGATGATTTCCCGCGGTTACGTGGCCGTTTTTTCCCGGGCCCACACCGATGCCTCCATTCATGGGATCCTCGATTCCTGGATGAGTCGTTTTGAAAGGGTGGAACAGGTCGTCCCCGGCACCCAAGCCGGCAACACCACCATCACCTTGGCCAATCCGGACGAGCTCCTGAAGTCCGACCACCTGCAATTCCGCGTCATCCAAGGACAGGATTTTGCCTGGGCCTATCTCACCCGGGGGCGGCGGGTGATCGAAACCACTGGGTTGCCGAATGAAAAGATTGCCCTTTGCCTGGATATCCTGCTCGAACTCCCGGAAGTCACCGAAATCGTGGATCAACACGACGACCGCCGCCTGGATGAACTGGAGCGGGACGGCTTGATGTGAGCAACTCCCCCGTTCTGATCCTCACCGCCGCCTTCGGGGATGGCCATAACGCCGCCGCCAGGGGGTTGGCGGGGGGCATTCACCTGCGCGGCGGACAGGCGGTGGTGGCGGATCCGTTTGCGGAGTCCCGCCCCCGGATGAATGATTTTTTCCGGCGGCTCTACCTGACCCTGATCAACCGGCATCCTGTTTTGTGGAACCTCTTTTACGTTCTTTGCCACCGGCTCCCCCTAATTGAAGGGACGGTCTTTTTCCACCGGCCCGCCTACCTCCGCATCCTTGAACTTCTGCACATCCATCAGCCCGCGGTGGTGGTTCTGACTTTTCCGGTCTACGGCCACCTCATTGCGCGACTGCCCGTGGACCTGCGCAGACGCTTTCAACTGGTCACGGTGGTGACCGATTCCATTTCCGTCCATCGCCTGTGGTCCAGCGCCCCCGCCGACCTTTGGGTGGTTCCCAACGAGCCTACCGCGGGGGCTCTTTCTGCCCTGGGTGTGCCGATGAACAAAATTCAACCCGTGGGTTTTCCGGTCGATCCCCGGTTTGCCTCCCCGGAACCCCATCCCGGCGACGAGTTACCGGGGGATAATCCCAGAGTTCTTTATCTTTTAAGCTCCGGTCTCCGGGCCGGGCCGGACATTGCCTCCGCTTTGGCGGAGCAAAAAGGCTGGTCCATCACCATCGGAACGGGTCGGGATCCCCAGGTGGCACAGAGGGTGCAAGCTGCCTTGGGATCCCGAAAGGATCATGTTCAGATGCTGGGTTGGACCAACGACATGCCTGCCATTTTGACCCGGCAGCACTTTGTCATTGGTAAGGCAGGGGGCGCATTGACCCAGGAGACAATTGCCTCGCGCACCCCTTTTTTGGTGACCCAGATCGTTCCCGGCCAAGAGGAAGGCAATTTCGCCCTGCTCACAAAAATCGGGGTCGCCCAGATAACCCCGGATGGTTCCTCCGTGGTGCAGGTTATTCAAAAGGCTTTGGCCAATAACGGGCACGGTTGGCGGGAATGGAAGGCCAAGCTGGCCATCGCCTCCAAGCCGGACGCCTCCCTGCGTCTGGCGGACCTGTGCCTGGCCCTCGGCGGGCGCAACTCCTAACCCAGCAAAGCGGCCCAGGATCTCCACATGATGCGGGCGAGTTCCTCCACGGGGTCTGCATACTCGGATGTGTCCTCCAAGATCTGGGCTGGCTCAACCCCGGTCGCCGCCAACTCTTTGCGCGATCCAGCGACCATCTCATCCACCATCGCCGCGTTCATTTCCAGATGCGGAACCAGTCCGTAAGCCTTCTTTCCCACCCGGAACCCCGCGCAGGCACATTTGTCCGTCCCCAAAAGATGGGCCGTCCCCGCGGGGAGTTCGAAATAATCCCCATGCCACATCAGAGCAAAGAAGTTTTCCGGAAGCCGGCGCAAAACGGGATCCTTGAAAGCCTCGGGCATTTTGCGCACCCCCACCCATCCGATTTCCTTGGTTCCGGGCCTCACCTCAACACCCACCGCCGATGCCAGAAGCTGGGCCCCCAGGCAGATTCCCAAAATGGGCTTCTCCTCCTTAAGGAACATCTTGAGAAGCGAGATCTCCTCTTTGAGGTGGGGAACTTTCCCCTGATCATAAACCCCCATCGACCCCCCCATGACCACGATCCCACCCCAAGCCTCGGCAGAGCGCGGAACACTCTCTCCCCGGTCGATCCTTAGAAGATGAACCCCATGCCCTGATTTTTTCACCTCTTCAAAAATCGTCCCCGGGCCCTCGGCGGCCTGATGTTGGATGAAAAGCACTTCGGGCACCCGAAAACGATCCGCAATTCAGGAAATCTCCGCAACTCCCTTTCTTCAGCGGATCCGAACAATTTTGAACAAGGTTAAATTTTGGCCTCCGGGGCGTTACGCAAAAACCAGTCGTAGGTGCGGGAGATGCCGTCCTCGAGTGAAATGGACGGTTTCCACCCCAAGCCATGAATTTTCTGCACATCCAAGAGTTTTCTCGGAGTACCGTCCGGCTTGCTTGTATCCCAGGACAGATTGCCCCCATACCCAACCGCCTTCATGACCGTCTCCGCCAATTCCAGAATGCTTAGATCATGGCCCACCCCGACATTCACGATCTCCCGGCCATCGTAACGTGCCATCAACGTCAACAAGCCGTGGGCCAGATCATCCACGTGCAACCATTCCCTTCGAGGTGATCCCGTCCCCCACAAAACCACCTCCTTCTCACCTCTCACCTTGGCCCGGTGAAATTTTGTGATCATGCCCGGTAATGCATGGGAGCTTTGGGGATTAAAGTTATCACCCGGTCCATACAAATTGGTCGGCATGGCCGAGATGGCGCTTTTCCCATATTCGTCCCGATACGCTTGGGCTAACCGAACCCCCGCAATTTTGGCCAAGGCATACGCATCGTTGGTCGGCTCCAACGGCCCGCTCAACAAGCAATCTTCCCGAATCGGTTGGGGGGCGTGCTTGGGATAGATACAGGAACTGCCGAGAAAAAGAAATTTTTGACAGCCGTTCCGGAAGGCTGATTCCATGAGGTTGTTTTGGATCCGGGTGTTCTCCAGAAGGAACTCCACCGGCCGACGGGAATTCTCCAGAATTCCCCCAACCCGCGCGGCGGCGTCGATCACCTGATCCGGCTTTTCGTGGGCAAACCACCTCTCCACCGCCAAAGGATCGGTTAAATCCAACTCCTGTCGGCTGCGGGTCAAGATTTCGTCGCACCCCGCCTTTTGCAGGGCCCGTAGAACTGCCGACCCAACCATCCCGCGGTGTCCGGCCACAAAGATTTTCATATATTTTTATTCGCGGATCCGCTGGCCCGCCCGCTCTTCAGCCAACAGCAGGATATCCGCATCCACCATGATCTCCGCCAGCTGCTTGAACTTCACCTTCGGTTCCCATCCCAGTTTTTTCTTCGCCTTGCTGGCGTCGCCGATCAGCAGATCCACCTCGGCCGGTCGCAGATACCTCTCGTCAAAGGCCACATGTTTTTTTGGATCCAGCCCCGCCCGGGCAAAGGCCACCTCCAGAAACTCCTGTACCGTGTGGGTCTCCCCCGTCGCCACCACATAGTCAT